>CAZUNS010000029.1:0-3625 GCA_964621655.1 uncultured Candidatus Saccharibacteria bacterium
ACGGTTGGTCAAAATGAATATAAAGATATTGATTAGGATTTACATTGTAGCGAGCACCGAAATCGCCTTCTCGATGGCTGGCGGCCGAAGCGGTGTTGTTGTACTCGCTAATGTTGATTGAGCCATTGGCATTGACACTTTCTACCCACATTACATGCCCCCAAGCGCCAAGTGTGCTGACGGCTACAGTATGGGCGGCGGGAGTGCCGTTAACGCGATAGGCGTGCATGGCGCCGTCGCGTCCCCGAGCTGTGCGGCTAACTCCGCCGTATCCGCCCCAGCTATAGGCGTTGCCCCAGCCTGAGATAAGAACGCCCCAAAACTCATAAGCTTTCCAGCCAGCATAGCTAGTACATTGACATTTATAACCACCATAAGCTCCGTCGCCGTAAGCAATAGCGGTGTAGGTGTAATTTGGACAAATATCACGGTAAGGGTAAGAGTTATAGCCTTCGCCTACTACGCCACCGCTATTGTAGCGGGCGATTTCGGCAGCGATTTCGCGTTGCATGGTCTCGCGAGCTGCGCTGGCGTCACGTTCGTAGGCGGCCGAATCGTTTTCGTATTTGGCAATTAGGCTGGCTTGTTCGTTACGCTTGGCTTCGGCGGCCGCACGACTTTGCTCGCTACTGGCAATCAAGGCATCTACACTGGACTTTTGTTTTTCTAGTTCTTCTTTGAGTAGGCGGACGCTTTCAGCAGAAACAGCAATTTGGGTCTTAGCGGTAGCTTGGCGGGATTGACGTTCGGCAAAATCTCCTAGGGAGTTGCTACTAGCCAACATGACAATCGCGTCTGGCTCGCTTTCAAAATGAATATCTACTAATAATCTGGCCAGGGCAGACTGTTGTAAGCCAAGTTTTTCTTCGTTGACGGAGATCTGGTCGGCTAGGTCGCGAGCGACTGCTTGGTTCATAGCAATTTCATCTTCGAGTGCAGCGATTTCGGAATTAAGTCTGGCAACTTCGCCTTCGAGAGTGCGGGCGTTGGCGGCAGCTTGTTTGGCGGCAGCATCGGAATTACTAGCGCGGTCGGCGGCATCACGACATTCTTGAGTAACGCAGCCATATGGATAGGCCGCTTGTGCGTCTCGGCTGCTCGCTAAGAAAAGCCATTGGCATATAAACGCGGTGCTACCTAGAGCAAATATAGCGATAACGGTTCTCAGGCCAATAGTTTTGTGTTTATGCATCATATATATTATATATCACACTTATGCTAAAGTGTAAAATTATTTAAGATACTTTTGCATTGCTAAGCGTGCCGAAAGAGTGCCAATTAACATTCCTATACCTACCGTTGCAAGGTAGACTAAGACTAATTTGCTGGTGGTCATGTATTCGGCTACCGAAGACAAGTCGATGCCGTAGCTGGCGAGTCCAGGTGCAACTAATTTATATCCAAAATAGGCGAGAGTGCTAGCGACTAGCCCGGCGATTACGCCACAAATTTGTGCTTCGACCAAGAATGGGCCACGAATGAAGCCGCCGTCGGCGCCGACTAGCTTCATCATATAGATTTCTTCATGGCGTGAGAAAATCGACATGCGAATTGTATTAAATATCATCAGGATGGAGATAGCCAAGAAAATCGCACCAAAGATTAATCCGCCGTTCTTGGCTACATTGGCCCAAGAGCTTATTGTAGCAATTTCGGTTTTATTGACGTCATAAGTTGGTTCTTTTTCGTCATCGAGATTCTCTTGGAAGATTAAAGTCGTATCGACAACATTGCGCAAGTTGTCAAGATTATCAGGATCGTAAACTTTAATTCGCATGGTTGCTTGCATGGTGCTAAGCATTAATTGGTTCATGGTCTCGTCTTCTAAAGCCAGGAGAAGATCGGCGTTATCTTGATTTTCGTTGAGAAAACGTTGATATTCCATAGCCGAATCAGCTACTTCGACGCTGCGCACATTAGGATCACTTTTGATCATATCGGCCATATTGGTGAGTGTTTCAAAGCTAGTGCCAGGACGGAAAAAAATGGTGATGTCGATTTTTTGGCGCATAGTCTCGGCGGTACTGTTGAGAATGAGACTAGCGGCTAGAGTAACTAGCAAGATCGACAAAGTTACAGTCATAACTAGTGTAGCAGCGATCGAGAGCCAAATATTGCGCGAAAAACTAGCTGCGCCGTAACGCATGACGCGTCCAGCGCTGCGTACTTTGCTAACACTACTATTTTCCACCAAAACTTTAAGATTTTCTTTTTGCTTTTGGCGAGTTTCTTTACTTACGACGCGTTTGATTTTTTTTCTTGTTTCGGTCATTTTTTGCTCCTACACTATACGTTTTGGTTTGGTTTTGCCGAGAGGTCGTTTGACAACTTGTTTGATACTAGGTGCGGGTTTGAGCTTGACGGTTTGCCCAAGACTAAGCTTGCTTAGCTTGGGTGCGGCTTTGAGCGGTTTGCCGGCCGTATACCATTGATTAGCGGAATCATGGGCGTATTTTTTGGCTGGAGCGCTGGGCTTGGCGGTAGGTTTCTGGCTAGGAGCGACTTTTGTGGCTGGAGATTTAGCTGGTTGCGGTTTGGCGGTGGTGCGAGATGTATTGGTTGCTGGTCGTGATGGTTTTGCGACCGTGCTACGGGTAAGATTATTAACGGACTGGAGCTTGGGGGGCGTAGAACGCCGAACAGTAGTACTGACAGATTGAGACTTCGCGGGCGCAACGCTGCGCACGGCGCCGTTACTACGATAAACTTTGTGAATAACTGGCGTATTCGTAACGATTTCAAAAGCTGGCTCTTCGGCAATCGGCTCGGGTGTAGGTTCAGCAGAAGTCTCGAGCGTGTTGTCGAGCTGATAAATACCATGGACTTTTTGGTCGCCAATGATGCGCCCTTTTTTCAAAGTGATGACGCGTTTGCTTAAGTTGTTAACGATGTCTTCGTCGTGGGTGGTGACAAGCAGAGTTGTGCCGTGATCGTTGATTTTTTGTAATAAATCTACGATTTCGCGCATGGTCTGGGGGTCGAGATTGCCCGTCGGCTCGTCGGCGATCAAAATCTTGGGCTGGCGCGCGACCGAGCGAGCAATGGCTACGCGCTGGCGTTCGCCACCAGAAAGGTTAGTTGGAAATTTATTGGCCTTGCTTTCTAGGCCGACTAGGTCTAGGACTTTTGGCACAGTACGATGAATCTCGCGACTTCCCATACCGGCAATTTCGAGCGCAAAGGCGACGTTCTCGAACACCGTACGAGTTGGCAAGAGCTTGTAATCCTGAAATACTACACCCAAACGACGACGATAGTGTGGAATGTGGCGGCGTCGCACAAAGTCTAAGTCAATCCCCCCTACCATAATCTTGCCTGAGTCTGGGTTTTCCTCTTTGGTAATCATTTTAATAAGAGTCGACTTGCCGGCACCAGATTTACCAACCAAGAATACGAACTCGTGTGGTTCAATGTGCAGAGAAATATTATCGAGCACGGGCTCTTCGTCGCCAGGATAAGTTTTTGTCACGCGTTCGAGCTGTATCATGTAATTATAATACCACGAGCGGAATAAAGTTGCAAGAAAAGTACGTAAAACTATTTGTTAAATAGTATAGAGTCGTCATTCTAAAATAATCTATGTTATAATCATTTTATGATGAAGATCGGGATTTTAGGATATGGC
>CAZUNS010000029.1:3725-7891 GCA_964621655.1 uncultured Candidatus Saccharibacteria bacterium
AAATAATCTATGTTATAATCATTTTATGATGAAGATCGGGATTTTAGGATATGGCAAAGAAGGCCAGAGTGCTGAGAAATATTTTTCGGAAAAAGGCGATGTAATTGAAGTTTTTGACAATTTTACTTCAGAAGATTTGGATCATCTAAATCTTGATGGCTTTGACTTGATTTTGCGGAGTCCTTCGGTCCAGCCACGTGCTGGTTGGTCGAGTATGACGCAGTATTTTTTTGAAAATTGTAAATGTCCAATTATTGGGGTGACTGGTACAAAGGGTAAAGGTACCACTAGCTCGCTAATTACGGCTGTGTTGGAGCAAATTGGTCGCAAAGTTTGGCTGGTTGGCAATATTGGCAATCCTGCCCTTGATGTTTTGGATCAGATTTTAGAGCGTGATGTAGTGGTATTTGAGCTAAGCAGTTTTCAACTTTGGGATTTACCGATGTCGCCCCATATTGCAGTAGTGCTCGGTATTGAGCCAGACCATCTGAATATTCATCGTGATTTTGATGACTATGTGCAGGCTAAGGCTAATATAGTTAAGTATCAAACGCAGGATGATTTTTGCATTTATTATGCACCAAATTCCGATAGTACGAAAATTGCGCAGCAAAGTCCGGCTAAATTAACTCCCTATCCTGTGTCCGAACGCGTGGATTTGGACCAAGTCCTTGCACATTTGGCTATTCCGGGGCAACATAATCGTGATAATGCCGAAGCGGCTTTGTTGGCGGTCGCAAGTTTGCTTAAATTATCATTGCCTGAACTTTTGGTTAAATACAAGGCGGAGATTATTCGGGCTTTGGAAAATTTTCAGGGTTTGCCACATCGTTTGCAGTTTTTGCGTGAGTTTGATCATGTGCGATATTATGATGATAATTTCTCTACGACTTTAACTTCGCTAGAAGTGGCTCTAAAGGCCTTTGATGGGCAACCGCTGGTATTAATTCTGGGTGGACGCGACAAGACGAATGGTGCTGATTTTCCGAAAATTGTTCAGCTGATTCAGGATCAAAAGGTCGCGCGTGTGGTTTTGATGGGCGAATCGGGTCAGGAATTATATAAGATTTTGCAGGATGTGATACCAAATCAAGTCGTAATGGCGAGTTCGTTGGCCGAAGCAGTCAAGTTGGCAGCGACGGCGGCCGAAGCTCTCTCGACTTTGCCAGAAGATAATGAGCATTTTTTGCCAGCTCTGACGGATGATGTTAGAACGTCGCCAGTTGATGTGGTGGTTTTGATGTCGCCGGCGGCGGCTAGCTTCGATATGTTTGAAAACGTTTACGACCGCGGCGCACAATTTCAAAAGTTAATTCAGGAACTTTCCTAGTGATAGAAAATCTTTCTAGACGACTTGAATTACTTAGCCAAGAGCTAAACGATGCTTGGCAGAAGTTGCAGCTTGATGCAAAAATCGATGAGGCGGCGCAAGTCGAAGCGGTGGTGGCTGATCCCGAGATTTGGTCAAACCCTGATTATGCACGCGAACAAAACGAAAAGCTCGCCGCTCTTACTGGTGAAATCCAACCTTGGCAATTATTGCGTGTACAAGTTTCTGATTTGAGCGAACTTCTAGCGTTGGGCGATGCTGCGCTGTCGGATGAGCTAGAAACTCAGCTGACTGCTTGTGAACAAGAACTAAGGAATTTGAAAAAAGCGTTGTTGTTTCGGGGTAAGTATGATCAACTTGGCGCGATTATTCGTATTACGGCGGGAGCAGGTGGAGTCGAGGCGATGGATTGGGCGAGCATGCTGGAGCGCATGTATTTGCGTTTTGCGGAGCATAAAAAGTTTAAAGTAACTTGTTTGGAGCGTACTACGGGTGAAGAAGCTGGTATTAAGACCGCGGTTTACGAAATTGCAGGTCGCAATGCCTACGGACTTCTTAGGAGTGAGCATGGCGTGCACCGCTTAGTGCGACTTTCGCCTTTTAATGCGGATAATTTGCGGCAGACATCTTTTGCGTTGGTAGAAATCTTACCGATTATCGAAGCGAGCGACGACGTGAAGATTGATGAAAAAGATTTGCGGATTGATGTTTATCATTCGGGCGGACATGGTGGGCAAAGCGTAAATACGACAAATTCCGCTGTGCGCATTACGCATCTGCCGACTAATATCGTGGTAGCGATTCAGAATGAGCGTTCGCAGCTGCAAAATAAAGAAAAAGCCATGGAGATTTTGCGCGGCAAATTGATTCAGTTGCAGCAAGAGCAACATGCCGAAAGTATTAATAACTTGCGCGCTGGCGAATCGGCATCTTGGGGGCAACAAATTCGGAATTATGTCTTACAACCTTACAAATTAGTCAAGGACACGCGGACGAAATTTGAAAGCACTGATCCAGAAAGGGTTCTAGATGGTGAACTAGATGATTTCATTACGAGTTATTTAGAAAGTTTAGTAGGAGAGTAAAATGAGCGAAAAACAACAAGTTAATAGAAAAACCGCACGGCAAAATGTGGATAAGCCTAAAAATGCTGAGCTGGAGCAAAAGTTGGCTCAGCGGTACCAAATTCAGGAATTTTTGCACAAAGCTAGAAATTACGGTGTGGCACTTTTTGTAGTTAATGTGATTTATTTTTTGGCAGGATGTTTTATGAGAGTTAGTGCGCTTCATCCATACTTTACTAGGACAATTTTGCCTGAGTTTGTTGTCGAGGTTCTGCAGGGTATTGGCAGAATAATGTTTTTGCCAGCGATTATGATTTGGCCAATTCCCACAATAGTATATTACGCTTTGAGTATTGGGGCGGCAGTGTTTCTGGGACTTTCGATTTATCGGCTTCGCCAGTGGCGTAAGTTGCAACTTTCGGAACAGAAATATGGCATCGCGGTTCAAAGTATTGTTTATAACGCGCTTTGTCTAATTCCGATGATTGATCTGACGGTTTTTATAATTTGGTTCCTGTCGTGGTGGAGCGGGCCGATTTGGTAGCAAAGTGATATTGCTCAAGAAAATTAATTAGCTATTGGTGTATTAAACTTTAATTTCTCGGCCATTTCGTTAATCAGGGCTTTTTCGACCGAGCTAACCGCTACTAGGGCGTGAATTTCGCTGCTCAAGAACTCGCGAGCTAACTGGACGATTTCATCTTTGTTGATTTCTTTGATAATATTGGGTGTATTAGCGTATTTTTCTACGGTACCATTGGTAAAATAATCATCGGCATAATAGTCCGAAATCTGGCTAACGGTCTGAGCACCAATCTGGTAGCGCCCTGTAGCATAAGATTTGGCATTGGCGAGATCTTCGTCACTGAGATTCCCGGCGATAACCTTGGCGAGTTCTTTGTGGATTAATTCAAAAAGCGGAATGGCATTTTCGGCGTTAACTTCGCCGTCAAAATCCCAAGAGACATTATCGCGACTATTATTAATATCACTGCCCATGCCATAGACCAGACCATATTTGCGCGCTTGCCCAAGGATTTTGCTGCTCATTGTGCCATTTAGGATGTGATTAAGGCAATTCATGGCTTGGATTTCGGCGGGTTCGAGTTTGCGGGGTAGCATCCAAGTAAAGGCAAAAGTAATATTCGAGGCATCTTTGCGCCGAATGAGAACTGGGGCCGAAGAATGTAACTCGTCGGAAAGAATTGGAAAGCGTTCGCCCGAGCGCAAATTCCACTTTTCGAGCATTTTGATGATCTTGCGTTTGCGCCCCCAAAGATTGCCGGCAATAATAAAGCGCAAGTTGTGCGCCGTGTGGGTACGGCGATAATGTTCGCGAATATCTTTCAGCTGAATATTATTAATTGTTTTGAGACGTTCTTGTAAATCTGGGATATTCTCGCCCACCATTTGTTGTAGGCGTGGCCAGAGCAGACGTCCATAATCATTCATGTAGCCGGTGAGCTCGGCTTTAACATTGCCTTTTTCGCTTTGGAGTTCCTCGTCGTTAAAGCGTGGTTCGGCGATGGCGACTTGTTGTAATTGCATGATTCGCTCCCACTCAAAATCCGCACATTCGCTTTCGTAGCAAACCGAAAAATCCGACGTCCAGGCATTATGGTAGGCTCCGTTTTTGGTGAATTCTAGTTCAAATTTCTGCTCGCTAGAAAAGTTGGCGTTAGCGCCGAAGGCTAAATGTTCGACTACATGTGCAATTTCGTAGACTTCAGGACGCTTGGCGTAGCGCATGCCAGCACGAAATTGAAATTTCG
>CAZUNS010000030.1:0-7828 GCA_964621655.1 uncultured Candidatus Saccharibacteria bacterium
CCTTTGATTTTTTAGGGTTCGCAAGAGTATTATAACATACTATTAGAAGTAGTTTCTGTTTGATGTGAACTTTTTCAGTAAAGAATAATCTCTATCCAGCAAAAACCGCCAAGATGGCGGGTTCTATCAAAATTAGTATGGTGCACCCGACTAGATTTGAACTAGCACAGCTCTAAATGGCCACTACCACCTCAAGGTAGCGTGTCTACCAATTCCACCACGGGTGCAGACATACCTTAATTTTACTAGAAAAATTCACTTTTGACAAGGGGGAGATTTTTCGTCAATCTCGCGTCGGAAATAGTCCAAACTTAAATTTTTCGCATATTTTTATAGAAAAGTTCTTGTCAAAACCGCTAAAGTTTAGTATGATAGAAGTAAATAAGGTTATGTATAAAAGAAACAACGCAAAAAGGAATTATGTAAAATGAGTTTGGAAAGTATTGTCAAAAGGCTCTTCTTGGGGGGTACGGTTGCGGTAGCGTTGGCAGTCTCTTTGATGAGTATGCAATCTTTCGCAGCGACAGCAGAAGGTAGTGCGGCGGCAAGCGGCGCGACAACTTCAACAACGTTTAATCTAACAGTAAACCAGGTTTTGACGATAGCGGTAACGAAGAGCCCTTCGATCGGGATCACTAGTAGTACGATCAACCAAGTTAATACAGACACGCTTGGAGTTAAGGTAACGTCGAACACTCCATATGAGATACAGCTCAAATCCGATAGCACGGCGCAGCCAGCATTAAAATCCGGCACTAATGAGATTGCGGCTGGTAGTACCAATGTGAAGAACAATACGACAGTTAGCAGTTGGGGCATTAAGAAAAAAGGCGGCACCAATAGTACGGATAATTCTTCTGACGCAACAGGCTATACTGCCTTAACAACTGGAGCGGTTACCTTCTACGATAGTGGCACTACCAAGGCATCGGGTACGAATGGTGTGACGACAAACTTTACGGTTGGTGTAAGTGTCACTTCGACGCAGCCAGCTGGCGAATATACTACAAAAGTAGCGGTGTCCGCAGTAGCGAGTTAGGAGCTATGCGAAGAGTACTTCTTGCCTGCTTGATGGCCGTTTTAGGGTTGGGCCTGTGTGCTCAGCCCGCTTTGGCACTACTAGATGAAGATTACGCTTTGTCGATCTATCCGGCTACGCAGACCATCAGTCTAAACCCCGGCGAAGAATACAGTGGTAAAGTCGAAGTGGCTAATAGCGGTCAAAAACCTTTTACTCTAAAAGTCTCAGCGGCGCCTTATAGCGTTGACAGTGAAACTTATACCGCCAACCTAGAGTCGCGTGGGGATTATACTTTGCTTTGTGATTGGATAAGTTTTGAGCACGATACATTCTACGTCGAACCAGACCAATCAGCACAGGTTGAGTTTACAGTGAAGGTTCCCGAAGATGTCGTAGGCGGTGGCCAATATGCAGCAATTGTAGCGCGTACCGACGAAAGTGTAGATACTAATGCGACGGTACAGGTTGTTCCCGAGATAGTCGGGCTGCTCTATGGGCGTATTAACGGTGCCGAAATGGATCCAGGTGGGGAATTAATCGAGCATCACATTCCGCATTGGATCTTTGACGGGCCGTTGACTGTCTCAGAGACAGTAGAGAATGTCGGCAATGTGGATTTTCAGGTTTATCATGCTATGAAAGTTAAGGATTTCTTTACGGGGAAGGAAGTTGTCCGAGCAGAGTCTGAGAACGAAAACGGGCAAGTGATTGGCTCAGTAACTCAGGTAGTATTTCCTGATACGGTACGCGAGAATACCCTGAAATGGGAAGCTGCACCAAAATTAGGTATCTATCGAGTAGAGCAAACAATTCTTTTCTTAGAACGCGAGTTTAAAAACGAACAGATTGTAATTATTTGTCCGCTATGGCTGTTAGTCTCGGTTATTGTCTTGCTGGTCCTTCTAATACTGTGGATTGTCTTAATTATCCGGCGCCGTCGTCATCGCCAGCCCCAAGTTCTCTAGAATGTGGTGCTAGACCCAGCCAAACACGGAAAAACGCATAAAAACCTCTTGCTAATGTTTACTAGAGCATATATAATAAAGAACAGAAAAGGTGATGTATATAATAAAAAGGAGCAAACAAATGAATAAAAAGCTAAAAGGTCTTGCGTTAGCAGCTGGAGTCTTGGCTGGTGCAGGCAGTTTAATCCCGCTGACTACTTACGCGATTGATGCTAGTCCTTCGCCTACAGTGTCGGTGACAGTACCAGCAACTTTGACGATCAATGGTACCAGAAGTGCATCCGTTACGAATGCTACTGCAACTGCAGTCGGCACGGGTACGCTTGGCGTAACGGTTACTACTAATAAAAAATATAGCATTAGCTTAAGTGCAGCTATTACTAGCTTAAAACATAGTGATTCTAGCATTGCTGATACTATCCCAGCGATTGCCAGCGGCGGCACGTCTACTCTTACTGCTGGTACTAACAAATGGGGGATCAAAAAAGCCGCAGCTGCTGCAGGACAATATACAGGTCTAACCACTACTAGCGTGCCGTTTTATGAGTCTAATTCAGGTGCCACTGGCGTAGAGACCAGTTTTACGGTCGGCGTGTCGATTGCAGCGACTTTGACGGCTGGTTCCTATTCTACGACAGTAACCGCTACCGTTGCTAATACCTAAAAGGAGATCTATGTTCAAAAAACTCTGTGCTATATTAACGATAATTCTGGGCGCAGGGTTTTTTGCTGGTCCTGTGGCAGCGTTGGAGCCTGGCGATATCGTCATGTCGCTCAACCCTTCCGAGCTAGAATTAGAGCTCGAAGCCGGCCAGACCTACGAAGCTAGCGTCGGTGTCACTAATGCTGGTCGCTTGCCTTTTGATGTAATTACATCGGTCTCGCCGTATTATGCCAGTGGTGATAACTATGAGCCAGACTTTGAAACCGAGACATCGTACACTAAGCTCTGCAATTGGATTACACTCGAAAAAGATACCTATCATCTCGAGCCAGGTGAGACTGCGCGGGTAAACTTCACTGTCAAAGTCCCCGAAGACGTAGTAGGGGGCGGTCAATACGCGGCGATTATGCTTCTAGGTGATAGTGGTATCGAAGAAGAAGGTGCTGTTAAGGTGCAAGGGCAGCTAGCGGCTCTCATTTATGGTCGTGTCGATGGCACAGAGAAGGTAGCTTCTGGCGAGCTAGTAGATCATTCTTTGCCAGCCTTCATGTTCAATGATCAAATCTCCACTTCGCAGACCGTCAAGAATACAGGTAACGTAGACTTCCGGGTCAAGCAGACCATGACGATCACCGACTACTTTTCCAATCGCCCAGTCGTGACGGCCGATACAGTTAATAGTGAAGGTCAAATGGTCGGTTTTAATGCGTCTACGGTTCTGCCTGGTACTACGCGTACGGGCATCTTGACTTGGACCGATGCGCCTAAGCTGGGCTTGTTTGAAGTCAAGCAAGAGATTAGCTTCCTAGATCAAGAATATGTTTTTACGCAAGTAGTTTTTCTCTGTCCGCTTTGGCTACTATTGATTGTCTTAGTAATTATCATTGCATTAATCGTGCGAATAATTTATAAAATCAAGTCTGCGCGCAACAAACGCCGCGACGCTACCGACCCAGCTGATGAAGCATAGAATCATGAGATTAACATAGCTTATGGTCTTACAACTATCACTTGGGCGCTTAATAAAAAGTGCTTGTACAAATCTGGTAAGTTTGCTACAATATAAGTATAAAGGTAATGTATAAATAAACACTCAACAGGAGTAAAAGATGAAAAACAAAATTAAGCTGGCGATGTTGTCTGGAGGTGTGTTGGCAGCCATAGCTTCGTTCGTGCCGCTGACAAGTTATGCCGAAGACGTGTCAATTTCGGCGGTAGTCAACACTTCAATTACGATTGATGCGAATGCTACATCAGGCGTTAGCGTGTCTGGTAATGCTGGCGACACCATGGAAAATGGCGTCATCACGACTAAAGTCACTTCTAATACTAAATATACGATTAGTCTAAAGACTAAGACCACCCAGACTGCTATGGTTGGCGCGAATACCGGTGCCGAGATTCCAGCTGGTACAAACATCGCAGCTAATAATAGTGCTTGGGGCGTCAAGAAAAAGACTGGTGCTGCCGACGCTAACAACGAAAGTACCTATACCGCTCTAACGTCGACGAATCAAACTTTCTTTACTTCTGTATCAAAAAGTGCAGACGCCGGCGATACTATTAAGTTCCCAGTCGGTATTTCTACTAGCGCAAATCAAACTGCTGATACTTATAGCGTAGACATTACGATTACGGCTGCAGCCGCCACGGTGTAGTCCAGAGTATTCCGATAGGGGAATTATCGTCTAGTAAGACAAAATTATTCAATAAAAGCAAGGGAATTTTGCGAAAAATCACCAAAAATCGCAAAAAACTCTTGCTTTTTTCGACCAAGTATGGTATAATAGAAGTATAGGGTGGAAAGTTATGTCTGTATAACTTTTTCAAAGCGACGCTATTGTGTCATAGGTGTGATATAATAGACGAAGCTTATATAATAATCTCTAATTTAGCTCTAAAAGAGTCTAATTTAGTGTGAATTCGCGAAAATGGAGAAATATGAAAGATAAAATTCGGAATGTTGCTATTATTGCTCACGTCGACCACGGCAAAACTACGTTAGTGGACGGCTTGTTGAAACAATCTAATACTTTTCGCGAAAACCAAGCCGAGATGTCGCAAACTTTGATCATGGACTCAATGGACCAGGAACACGAGCGCGGTATCACGATTACGGCTAAGCAAACTGCGGTCTATTATGATGGCTACAAGATCAATATTATTGACACGCCGGGGCACGCCGATTTCTCCGGCGAAGTCGAGCGCACGCTCAATATGGCTGATGGCGTCCTGCTAATTGTCGATGCGCAAGAAGGGCCGATGCCACAGACCAAGTTTGTTTTGCAGAAGGCGCTTAGCCTAAAGCTCAAGCCAGTCGTGATCATCAACAAAATCGACAAGCCCGCAGCGCGAATTGACGAAGTAAAGGACGAGATCGCGGATCTCTTTCTCGAGCTCGCTACCGACGAGAGCCAGCTCAACTATCCAATTTATTACGCGATTGCTCGCGACGGCAAGGCCGGTAAGACTACTGATCTAGACGATAATCTAAATGTGATTTTTGAGTCAATTATCCATGACATTCCAGCGCCAAAAATTGATGAAGACGCCAGCAAGGGTGCTCAGCTCTTGGTGGCGGCGCTCGCGGCGGACAATTACTTGGGTAAATATGCGATCGGCAAGATTTTCCGTGGTAAATTGAAAAAAGGTGAAAGTGTTAAGGTGTTACGTTCTGTAAATGACAATGCAGTCTCTGCCGAAGTTTCTTCGAAGGAGGGTGCGGAGCTTACGAGCGAGCATGCAGTGCGCGAGACCCGTAACGACGGGCTCGAGCGACACGTCTCCGAGAAGAACGCGTCGGCAGAGACTAACAGGCATTTCGTCTCGTCTCCAGCCAAAATCGACCGTATCTTCGTCTACAAAGGTTTGGGTCGCGAAGAAGTTGCCGAAGCCGAAGCAGGCGATATCGTGGCGATTTCTGGGATCCAGCAGGCCAATATTGGCGACACGATCGCCACTGGCGACTCCCCCGAAGCTTTACCTACTATCGAGCTCGAAGCACCAACTCTCAGCATCTATATTGGCCCCAATACTTCCCCGCTCAAGGGTCAAGAAGGCGAGTTTACCACTTCACGCCAGATTGCTGAGCGTCTAGAGCGCGAGCTAGAGACTAATATCGCACTCAAGATCGTCCCAGATGGTTTGGGCTACAAAGTTTCTGGCCGTGGCGAATTGCATCTTTCGGTCTTGATCGAAACGATGCGTCGTGAAGGTTATGAGCTCGAAACCGGCCGCCCAGAAGTAGTCTACAAAGAAATCGACGGTCGGAAGTGTGAGCCGGTAGAAGAGCTAGTCATAGAAGTTGAGCCCGAGTTTGTGGGCGCAGTCTCGCAAGAGTTGGGCGTGCGCCATGCCGAACTCATCAGTCAGGATATGACGAGTAGTGGCAGCACGCGCTTTACTTATCATATTACTACGGCAGCCTTGATTGTCTTGCGTAATAATCTTCTTACCGCTACCAAGGGTACGGCGATTATGTCGTCTTTGCCAGCGGGGTATCGTCCGGTCGAAGGCCGCTACAGGCCTGAGCGCAATGGTGCCTTGATCGCCTTCGAAGCTGGCACCAGCACAGCTTATGCTCTAGATGCGGCGCAGGCGCGGGGAATTCTCTTCATCCCGCCAGGCGTGCCAGTTTATCAGGGAATGATTGTCGGTTTGAGCAACAAAAAAGAAGATATTGATATTAACATTTGTAAAGAAAAGCAGCTTACCAACATGCGCACGCACGCTAGTGACGGCGCAATCCAGCTGACTCCTTATACTCAATATTCGCTAGAGCAATGTATCGATTTCTTGCTGGATGATGAGCTACTAGAAGTTACCCCTAAATCTTTGCGGCTGCGCAAGCGCCAGCTCGACCCCATCAAGCGCAAACGCGAAAACCGTTAAAATTCCTAAATATGATGCTTAAAAGGGATTTTGGCATCAAAAGTTTCTTACTCATTGGACTAAAGCTCGGACCAGTTAGATTGCTATTGACATTTTTACAAACCTGTGATATAATGGAGATATAGGTTAGTTTTTGGCGTATTAAAATCTTAGAACAGGGGGAATTTCTATGAAAATCGCACAAATCTGGCAGATTTCTGTCAAAACCAGTACAAAAATGACAAAATCCTGCTCAAAACCAGTACATTGAAAGGTTGGTGAAATGAATGAGCGAGAGACAGATTAGGATTATCGTCTTGATTATCGAGTGCGTAGTTGGCGGATTTTTGGCTACCAGAGTCGTGTATTGGCACGAGAAATATATCGTGCCGCGCCTGAAAAAGCAGCATCGACCTATTTTGAATCATGCGGTAATATATCTTATGACTCAACTGGAAAAATTATATTTCTGTGGCTATCTGATGACGGAAGTTTATTGCAAGCACTTACTGCAACGGCTGGGGCATTTTTGTGATTTTGGCCTTTGTGCTCCGTCAACTGGGATGACCATGCTGGCGCTCAAATCGAATCGAACCGCACGTTACGTTCGGGCCGATATAGACGAAGAAGGTGAGAAATATCAGCACTGTTGGGCGGAATTTCGCTATTGTGGCATCTGGTGGGTGGTTGATCCGTGTTGGCTGGAGGCATTCCTTCAGCCACGCCGGTGGTACTATCAAACTTTTAAACCTAAAATTATCTGCACTAAAGGGCATAAAGAATTTTGGAGCTATCCGATTTCCGAGCAGTTTTATGAGAAAATGCAGCATCCGGAGAGCTCTTGGCTGTTGGGTGAGCTGATTCAAGCTTATGGCTTTGGGGCAGAAGACGATGATAAACTGTTTGATCCGGAGATTGAGAAAATAATTTTGGGTGAACAAAACGGGTATCATCTGAGCCCGTTAATACATTATTACTACCCTAAGTTGCTTATTTCTCGGCGAGTCGTGCACGAACTAATGCTGCGCCCCGAGCGCAAACATCTCAAAATGCATCGGGTTCGGTGCGTCCGGCGCTATCATCGTATCGTCAAGCAGGCTTATGAAAACTGGTTGCGCGAAAATCATCCCGAAGAATTGGCCAGCTAAAATCAATTACGTTAATGACGAGTTGAATTGAGCTAGACCATAAACATCATTAACCTAAACTTATCCCCGCCTATTTCGGCGGGGATTTGTGTTATAATATGGGCATGTCAGAGTTTGCAAACAATCAGCCTTATCATGGCGCGCCAAAACCAGATTATCT
>CAZUNS010000031.1:0-7815 GCA_964621655.1 uncultured Candidatus Saccharibacteria bacterium
GTCGAAGGTGCATCCAAGGGCGAAGGTTTGGGCAATAAGTTCTTGGCTCATATTCGAGAATGTCAGGTAATTTGCCATGTGGTGCGCGTGTTTGAAGATAATGATGTGATCCGGGCAGAAGGCTCTAAGGATCCGCAGCATGATATTGAAGTTATTCAAACCGAGCTTGAGCTGGCTGATTTGGAGACGCGTGAAAAAGCCGAAGCTAAACGCAAAAAGAATCCAAAGGATGATGCGAGTGTAGCAATTCCTTATTTGACCGAAAAACCTGTGATTTATATGTTTAATGTAGATGAAAAAGAATTGGTAGATGCGGATTTGCGACAACGTTTAGCAGCTAGTGTGGCGCCTAGCCAAGCAGTTTTTGTAAATGCAAAACTAGAATCAGAAATGTCCGGCATGAGCGCCGATGAGCGTAAAGAATTTCTCAAAGAATACGGAGTTGAAGAAGATGCTCTGGGCGAGTTGATTAAGGCAGCGTATAAAACTTTGGGGTTGCAAAGTTTCTTAACGGCCGGGCCAAAAGAAGTGCGCGCTTGGACGATCAGGCAGGGCGCGACCGCTCCCGAAGCGGCAGGTACAATCCATACGGATTTTCAGCGGGGATTTATTGCGGCAGAAGTGATGAAATATGATGATCTGGCGGAACTGGGCAGCGAACAAGCCGTGAAGGCGGCGGGTAAATTGCGTACTGAAGGCAAAACTTATGTCATGCAAGATGGTGACGTGGTGGAATTTCGATTTAATGTTTCTAAATAGTTAATATGGGTGTGGCACAACGACAAAAATCAGAATCAAGCGGCTCGATTACAATTGCCGATGGTAAATTTGCGGCGGGGTTGTGCTTCCAAAAGTTGTTTTTCATCTTTCTATTTGGTTCAGTTTTTGGTACGATCTACGAAGACATTTTAATTTATGTGCAAACTTATCTCGCTACGGGTGAAGGCGTGTGGATGCTACACCGCGGTGTAATTTACGGGCCGTTCAATGTAATTTATGGTTTTGGTGCGGCTTTGATGTGTTGGGTGTTATTGCGAAAAAAATATAACAACTGGCAGATTTTTGGGATTTCGGCTTTGCTAGGTGGGGTGGTGGAATTTTTGCTGAGCTTCTTGCAGGAAACTTTTACTGGCACGACTTCTTGGGACTATAGTGACTTATGGTTAAATCTGGATGGGCGCACTACGATACCGATTATGCTGGTTTGGGGTGCGTTGGGATTACTGTTGGTAAAGGTATTCTATCCGGTGATTTCGCGATTAATTGAGAGTATTCCCCGTCAGATCGGGACGCCTTTGTACTGGGTGTTATTGGTATTCATGATTTGTAATTGTTTAGTTTCGTGGTCGGCTATTATTCGTCAAAACCTGCGCCATCAGAACATTCCACCGTTGACACCAGTTGGGTATTTTTATGATGAATATTATAATGACACTTTCTTGGAAAAGTATTTTCCGAATATGGTGCGATCGGAGTCAAAATAGATGTTGACACTAATTGGAATTTTACTTTTGCTATACGGCGGCTGGCGAGCGTTGTATGCGAATTTGGCTTTGCGTCGGGACAGCCTTAATTTAGTAAAGCGTTCACATCAGCCTAAGCTTGCTATTTTGATTCCTGCGCGTGATGAAAGTCGAGTAATTGAAGGTTTGCTCAAAAGTATTTCCGCGCAAACTTATCCAATCTCGATGCAAGATGTGTACGTAATAGTCGAAACTATGGATGATCCTACGGTGAAGATTTGCCAAAACTACCAGGCACAAGTTATTTTGCGCAAGCATGTAGACTTGCAGCGCAAAGGTTATGCGCTGGACGAAGCCTTGCGGCAGATCCTGCCAAAGCATCATTACGATTTGTATTTTATCTTTGATGCGGATAATCGTTTGGCGCCGAACTATTTGAATGAAATGTTAAAAACTTATGCACTGGGCTATCAGATGGCTACGGGCTATCGCCACGCGAAGAATAATAATTATAATGTGATTGCGGCAGTGTCGGCATTAACTTTTACAATGATCAACACGCTCGGTAATAAAAATCGGATTCGGCATGGTGCTAATATTATTTTTTCGGGTACGGGTTGTTTTATTGATGGGGAGTTGATCGAAAAGTGGCACGGTTGGCCTTTTCATAGCTTGACCGAAGATTATGAAATGTCGCTTTACGCTATTCTAAATAATATCTCGACTTTTTATAATGAAAAAGCGGTGTTTTATGATGAGCAACCTACGAAATACCGACAAACGGTAGATCAACGCGTACGATGGATCAAAGGATATTTTAGTGCGCGACATCACTATATTCCTTTGATGCGTAAGCGTGCAGTGATGAGTAATCAAGGTAGTCTGATTAAGGAAAGAATTGGCGTGCGGCCGATTATCTTGGTGTTGATTGGTCTGATTTGTATTATGTTTGACGATATTCGACGATTGTTTTTGTCGCAAAATCTAGCGCTAATGTTGGGGATTTTTGGCGGTTTGCTTGTGTTGGTATACCTAGTTTTGATGATCATTACGGTTACGATGATTAAGCGTGAGCAAATGAGTTTTACGCCACGAATCAAGCGCCAAGCTATTTTGTATAATCCTATCTATTTATTAACTTATGTACCTTGTGCTTTGCGAGCTTTGTTTACGCGCAATGTAACTTGGAAAAAGATTGAGCACGGTAAACGACGTTAGCTAGTTAGTGCCGGCTAGTTTGTTGGAGAATTTGTACGAATTAAATTGCGTTATTTAAGAACTTTGGAAATTCGACGTAAGTTAGGGCGCAAAACTTTTTCTAGATAGACATTTGGAGCTAGCTCCGTGCGCTGTAGTACTGCTAAATATTTTGCAGCACCTTGATCGGCTTGGCTAATACGGCGTGCGTTGAGCGAACTGCGCAACGCGTCCGTTGATTTTGTAAGATCAAGCTTGATGTCTAGTACTTGCTCGGTAATATTATTGTTTACGCCGTGCAAGCGGGCAAAGGCGCGGAAAAGTTCGGTAGTGTAATCGTGATTAAGAGTTATAATGCACACATCCTGGCTATCGCGTGGCAAAAGTTGTGCCATGTCTTCGTAGGCTTTGGCGAGTAGTTCGGTATAATGAGTGTCGGCAGATGCAACTTCGTTTAAGAAAACTTGCCAAAATTCGTCGTCCGAGTATGATTTTGCTGCTAAATCGCTATAAGAATAATCTTTGGTAAAGCATAAACTATACCAGTCGGATCGATTAGCGATATTAGTTTCCTGAGCAATAGTCTGGAAAAGTTTTGCACTATTCCAGCGGCTAGTCGAAAAAGTAGCCAAGAGCCAAATTAGAGCGCGCAAAATTGTGTCTTGATCGAGTGAACTAGCTAGGCGGACATTGCCATGGTCAAGTAGTTGTGGCGCGCGACGGCTAATATCCGTACAAATTGTGCCACTGAGCAAGAAGTTAGTTTCGGAGCGAAGTTCAGTCTCAAGACAGAGTTGCCAAGACCATAGAGCTTGAGCTTGCGCTAGGATACAGCCGTACTGTTGCCAATCGTCGCCGATCAATGGCGTGGCTGGGAAGAGCTCACGATGACGCTTTTGCTCGCGACGGGTTAGCTTGGCTTCGAGAGTCTTGAGAGCAACTTTACCTACTAGCGTGCGCAGGCCGCGACAGCGCAATGGTCGATAATGAATTGCTAAGCTATCGTGCAGGATTGGTACGAGATAGTCTGGGAGACGCTGATCGCCAAGGTGTAAATTAGTCATCAAATCAAAATCTGCTGCGAGATGAGTCGACAATAGCTCGTAAAGTTCTCCGTCGCGTTTGGTGGCACCCAAATCACTCGAGCAAATCCCACCATCGAAAATGTTGATTTGACAAATATCCAGTAAAGTCTTAATTTGTTCGGCAGTAAAATAGCTGTCCGCCACGAAATAAACTTTTAATGCAGGATTTAGCTGCTTTAAAGTAGCGATTTGACGAATCAAGCGTTGATTTGGCTTACAGTTATTAATCTCGAACTCTAATTCGGTACTAATCAACCGTGCCAAAAGTTCAAGATGTTGGTTGTCGTCAAGAGTAGCATTATATTTAGTGCAAAACATACTAATCATGGCATCAAACCATAGATCTAGACGCAAAGGACGACCGGCTTTGTGTAACTCTTGTTGAGTATGGATGCGCCAACTATAGATTTCGGGCGCAGTAATAAGTGGCGAGATTTTGGCTTGGAATTCTGGTAAGTGTTTGAGTGCAATATCATGGTAGCGCAAGCCGGCTGGCCAATATTCGCGTAACAGAATTGTATCAAAAATGTCCACAGTTAGTGTTTTTAACAACTGTTGATTGACCAAATTGCGGACTCTATTATATAGTATGGGCTGCATATTTTTCTCCGTCGCCCACCGAAAACTTTATTTTCTTGGAATACTTTGGTACTCGTTTGAAAATTATATAATGATTTTATACTTATTACATTTATTATAGCAAATCTTTGCGGCAAAGTCCAGTATATTATTAATATGCGTCCGTATCTAACGGCCTGACATATGTCGATGTTTTTGGCGATGTATTGAAATATTTATGACGAGATGACGAACCAGTCATCTACTGTAAAATTACCGCCGCTTACTAAGCCGGCGGCTAGTAAGGGTTGATATTTAGCGTAGATTGGGTGATGGCTAATGAAGCTAGCGGCGGCTTGCTGCATGCGATGTAGTTTGGCGGGCGTGATTTGGTCTAGCGGTGTGCCATGACTGTTGTCTTTGCGATATTTGACTTCGGTGAAGTAGATTTTTGACTCGAGCGTGCTGATAATATCGATTTCGTAAAACTTGGTACGGAAGTTACGAGCAATAATCTCATGACCTTGTGCTTCTAAATAATTAGCAATTGCGGTTTCGCCAAGCCGTCCGAGCTGACTAGAGACGGGCGTAGTGGGATGGTTTGCCGGCTCAGCGGAATAATCATCGTAATGGTTAGGCGTTTTCTTAGGAAGACTGATTTGCTCATTAGGAATATTTTTACGCTCTACTTCCCTAGTCCAAATTTCGCGCACCGGCCGAAAGCTTTTGCGGTGCTCAGGGCAAATCCCGTTATCTAATAGGGCTTGTTTGTGTGCAGCTGTGCCATAGCCAACGTGTTTCTCAAAACCGTAATGAGGATATTGTTGGCCGATTCTAATCATGTAATCATCGCGAGCAACCTTGGCAATAATCGAAGCGGCTGAAACTTCTTTGACCAAGAAATCAGCCTTTTTGAGCGTAGTGACGCGCTCTGCTAGTGGCGTATCGGCTAAAAAGTTAATTGTGCCGTCAATAATGACTTCATCAAACGGGACATTCTGTGATAAAACTTGTTTGACCGCGCGACGGGTGGCGAGTTTTAAGGCATTGCTAAGACCATACTTGTCAAGCTCGGCGGCGCTCACCCAGCCTAGACCAGTGGCCGCGGCGTATTGTAAAATAATTTGGTTTAGTTTTTCGCGTTGTTTGGCGGACAGTTTTTTGGAATCGGTAAGCGTATCCCATTCGGGACGGGCTTGACCTAAAATTGCCGCGCCTATGACTAACGGCCCTGCCCAAGGGCCGCGTCCTACTTCATCTATACCTAATAAGATTTTTGTTTTACTCAGCCTTAGCTTCCTCGGCGACTGGTTCAGCTGTAGATTCAGCAGCTGGCTTAGCATCCGTGGCAGGAGCAGACTCAGCTTCGGTAGCTGGCTTGGTTTCAGATAGAGTATTTACAGCCACACGATCAAAGGCTTTGTTTGACAAACGAGCGGATTTACCAGAACGTTCGCGCAAGAAGGAAAGATTCTTGCGGCGCACCTTGGCACGGTGGACGATTTCGATTTTTTCTACCAACGGACTATGGATCAAGAAAGATTTCTCAACGCCAACACCCGATGCGACCTTGCGCACGGTGATGCGAGCAGTATGAGAATCTTTGCGATCAGTACGGATGACGACCCCCTCAAATACCTGAGAGCGGAACTTCTCACCTTCTTTAATCTTTTGGGTAACGCGAACAGTATCGCCCGAACGCACATCGACAACGGCGGACTTTTTCTGTGCATCACCGATTTTTTTCAAATCTGTAAAACTCATAAATTAACCTTTTATCTTATAACTTTCCCTATTTTACCACAGTTTACGGAATTTGAGAAGGGGTTTTACGACTTTTGAAACGTATTACCCCTGTTTTAGGGCGGCGCGGACTCGTTCTTCCACCGATAAGTTCGGATCTACATCCGCCAGAGCGGCAGTGGCTTCTTTGAGTGGGAAGCCTAGGGCGATCAGAGCGTCTAGAGCTTCATCTTCGGGGCCTTTGATGACGGTAGGCGCAGTAAAGGCTTCACTTCTGCCATAGTGAGATGGCAAGCCAACTTTGTCGCGCAGGTCTACAATAACTCGCTCAGCAGATTTCTTACCCACTCCGCTCGCCTTAGCAATGAAGGCGATGTCGTCATTAGCGATAGCATTGCGGACTTCTTCGGGCGTACTGAGACTCAAAATACTCATGGCAGCTTTTGGGCCAATGCCGTTGACCGAGATCAGCATCTGGAAGAGCCTTTTGGCGGCCAAACTAGAAAACCCGTAAAGTTCTTCAGCGTTTTCGCGCACCGCATGATAGGTATAGAACTTAATTTCGTCGTCTAAGGTAACACTTTCGGCATCGGGCGCACTAATAATCAGCTCGTAACCCACACCATGTACGTCTACGATAACGGAATTCTCAAACTTTTCTGTAATTTTACCAGCGATATGAGCAATCATGTATAATTACTTCTTCTTTCTGCCAAAGATGTTTAAGACTATGAAAACTAGAATTGCCAAGCCCAAAGCTCCGAGCGAAACGTACATCGGCCAGACCGCAGGTGCGGAATCCGTTTCTGCTTCTTCGAGAATTTCCATACACTCCGGGGTGTCACAGGTAGAAGATGGGTACTCGGTGACGGTTGTTTCTGTGCAATCCGTACCGTCAGCACCATTGATACAGTCGGTGACTTCGACAGTATCGTCAGGCTCAGCGATTTCGTCACCGCTGGCGGTAACGATGTCTGGCGCACAATTTTGGTCCGAAGAGCCAATACAATTTGTCTCGGGCTGGTCGCTAGTAGGAACGGCTTCGCCATCTTCGGCAAAAGCTGAGCCACCGCCAAAAATAACTCCCAGCGCAATTAAAAATGCTCCAACGATAAATGATTTCTTTGTCATGTTTAGATGCCTCCTTATTTATTTTATTGTAACACAAAAAATTACGAAAATGAGTATCTCAGCTTGTTGACTGCTAATTAAACAATGATACTCCACAAAATACGTTTTTCTCGGGACGTGTCGCTCGAACCCGTCGTTACGGGTCTCGCGCACTCATTCTCAGTCGTAACTTCCGAAAGCCCTTCGAAAAAGTATTTTGTGGAGTATTTTAATTAATTAATTTGTCCGTCTCGCAAAAGAATGTACGATTGCTACTGCTAAAGCATCGGCAGCATCGTCGGGGCGTGGAATATCGTCTAAGTTTAGATGAACTCGTACCATTTCTTGTATTTGTCGCTTGTGGGCCATGCCGTAGCCGCAGATCGCATTCTTGATTTGGTTAGGAGTATATTCAAAAATCGGCAATTCATACTGCTTGGCCACGAGCAAACAAACACCGCGTGCTTCGGCCACCGAAATACCCGTAGTGATATTTTGTTTAAAAAACAACTTCTCGATCGCCATTACGTCGGGTTGATCTTGCTCGATAATCTCGTGCAAGGAATTGTAGATGTCTAGTAGGCGATCTGGCAAAGGAGTGTGTGGCAAAGTAGAAATTACGCCATAATCAATCGCTTCGGTATCGTCAATGACGCCAA
>CAZUNS010000032.1:0-7625 GCA_964621655.1 uncultured Candidatus Saccharibacteria bacterium
TGAAGTCTATGCAGCAGAAAGTACTAGTAATACATCATCACTCATTATAGATAATGGAGATCTTACTCAAAGCAATAATACTACTACAGAAGGTAATATAACTTATTCTAGTCATACGGTACAAGTAGTAGCTAATAATATAGAAGGGTATAGTCTAAATATAACTGGTCCTGCTAATATGACTACAGCTAATACCAGTAATCCTACTACTATTGCTGGAGCAGACAATAAAACTCCAGCTAATATGTCAGCTAACTCATGGGGATATGCATGGACTAATAATACTAATGCTACTAATGATAGTCTATACTATCAAAGTTTTGATAACAATAAAGACCAAGTATTATCATCCAGTAGTTCTGTATCATCAGTAGACTTTATTAATAAGTTGGTCTTTGCGGTCAAGTTTGGTAGTGACGCCACTTCTGGACACTACAGGGCTAATGTAAAGCTTAACTTAACTGTAACGCCGAAGGCTGTAGCTGCATTTTACTACACTGTGACCTACGATCTTAAAGATGGTACTAATGGTCCACCCGATGTTAATGGCACTATTAATGCTGCTAATCTTTCCTACACCATTCCTGATAATATACCGATTCGAGCAGGATATGAGTTCTTAGGATATAGTAAGAATGATAGTTCTACTGTGCATTATGATCCAAGTGATAGCATACTTTTAACGGCCGCAAGTCCAAACGTTACGCTTTATGCTGTATGGAAGCTTGTTTCATTCGAAGCAATAACTACTATGCAAGAAATGACGGGAGACCTTTGTAAGATTACCGCTATTGGCGTTAGCGCAACTCTCCGAGACACCCGCGACACTAACAGCTATACCGTTCAGAAACTTAGTGATGGTAACTGTTGGATGACGCAGAATCTCAAACTAGATCTATCTAAAGCCGGTGTTGCTACATCTGCCGCTTCGGATAATTTATCATCTAACTACCCAGCCAGCGCTATTACGGCATCTACTAAATTCTCTTCAACTAGTGCTACTGCACAAGCCTGGACTTCATCTCCTACGGTTAATACTTCTAACCCTGGTGATGGCAAAGGTTATCAGTCTGCCTATGGTTACTATTATACTTGGTGCGCCGCTACAGCTGGAACTTGTACAAATAGCAACGACGCTCCTAGTAGTATCTGTCCCAAAGGTTGGAAATTACCAAAAGGTGGTACTACTGTAGCTAAGAACACTGCTGCTTCGCAGACTGGTAACGACTTTGCTAATCTAGCCGGACTTTCTAGTACTAGTAATGTTTCCTGGTCTAGTAATGTCTTCGCTGGACCCCCAGCTTACTTCACTTTAGGTGGCGCTAACTGGTACCGCGCCGGGGGTGTCCTTTCCAATGGTCTGGGCAGCCCGGGCTCCGTCGCGACCTATTGGTCACGTACAGTTTACGATGGTTCCACCGCTTACGCTCTCACCTTAGATGGCAGCGGTAATCTCCGCCCGGCGGACACCTACAGCAAATACCGCGGTAACTCCGTTCGTTGCGTTGCCTATTCCAGCTAGCGCTAATCTAGCTACTGAGAACCTTTTTCGGTTCTATAGCTCTACTGAACTATTTAAAGTTGGAGATAATCGACTTAAACACATGATCTCTGATTGACTAGAAGCGACCTCGTGGTCGTTTCTAGTGCGGTCATTACAGGGGTGGTAGCTTTCATGAAAAGACCATGTGGTCTTTTTATATGGGTTTTGCCAAAAAGTGCTTTTAGTACTAACACTACTTGTGGATATTGTTTGCCTTTGACATAATCGCACAAAGATAAAACGTTGTAAATATTACAACGTTTTTAACGCTTAAAATCCCTATCCTTCTTCCCCGTGTTCTTTGTCTAGGTTCATGAAACGCAACAGCTCGGGGTGGAAGTAAAGCTCAATCTTCCCTACTGGCCTGTGACGGTGGTTGTTCGCTGGTTTGAGCAGGCCTAAAAAGCTCTCGTCAGTTATTCCAGCGAGAGTGTAAATGTTTCCGATAGGTTTTTATCGAGATGCGCATGAAGCCTGCTCTTATAGTTTTTAGCCTTATCTCTCTCCTTCTTCAACTACAATGAAGTAATCCGGATCGTCAGCAGTCGGGTTGCTCTGCTCAATGGCGTCAATCTGCCGATTGCTCTGCTCATCTCTGGCTACGGAAATCATCGCTTTGCCAAACGGAATTGATTTTTTCTTTAACTTGGCATAGATGCCAACTACGCTTTTGCACCCTTTTCTCGGAGCATCGTCACGACATGATGCCGCACTTTGTGGTCACCCGATAATTTCCCCACCAGCGTCACAAGGACACTCCGCTTTGCGGTGAGCGGCGATTCGAACCTTTTTCCGATGACTGACGAATCTTCCACCATTACTACCGTAGCAAGATGCGGAATTTTTCAACGCATCTCATACCGATCTCGTTTCTTAAATCGCAGTCCGCACCGAACAATACGATAACAGGGGTCGTAGTCCTAGCAAAATTATCAATACTTCTCTTGGGGGTTAACAATTTCTGGATGCTTCTCGAAATAATAGTCGCGAAGTGGATAGCCAAGAATTCTTACTATTTCATCGACAGTTTTGCCATTATTAAATGCCCACGGCTGTACTGGCTCGAATTCTTTAGAATTGAACTTTCTGCTCATAATACGATATGCTTTATCTTGCGCATCATATTGCGAACGTGGTTTTTGAGCTTCGAGTTCAGCGAGGTATTTGTCCTTATTTTTTTCAAAAATGGTATAGGCACCACTTTCCCTAACCATTTGCCAACCGGTGTCGGTTAGCTGAATTGGGCTGTGCGATTGCGCTGAGTTAACAAGATTGTCTATAGATCTCTGAATATTCTGGACACGTTCGTCAAGAACTGCAACACTAGTTGTTAATTGCTTAAGTTCTTTTCGGTTTTCTTTATCTCGATCTTCGAGTTGGTCCACTTTTTCTTTATACTTGCCTAGCGTAAGTAAGCTGGCACCTATAGCCCCAGCTAGAGAAACCCCAACACTTGATAACAACGTAATCCAGTCCATGCTTAAAATCTCCTTGCCACTATTATATCAAAAATAACCAAAACCACAAACATAAACGACTTATGGGTTTGTTGCTAGCCAATTTTTAACCCAAAGGCTTATGATATAATATGATTATGGAAAAATACGAAAACGATGAAAAAAGAGTTGATGATTTTGTTGAGCTTGTTGCAAAAGATTATGGGAATACAATTAAAAAACTCTCTAAGAAATAGTCAACGTACGCAAATTAAAGAAATCCTATTTGATATTGTCGTTATTCATTCGATTGAATTGTTGTTGGAAGACATTTAGCGAGTTACAAGGCATACCAAAAAAATAGAGGAAGCCATATTGCAAACATGCTAAGAATAGCCGTTAGAAGGGGCTTAGTAATCGAAACGTGGTACTTATTCTTTGCGATAATAATCATTATTATTGTGATTATGCAGAAAATTGTCCCGAATTGGCAAATACAGCCATAGAGCATACCTATGAGTAGACTAGACATCATTGCTGTACCTTGGTTGGAGAAGAAAAGTCCCGAAATAAGGCCTATGGCTACAAAAATAGTACCAACAATGGTTATTATCCCTAGAGCCAAACAGACCCTTGTTAATAATTTAATATAATTAGGAATTTGCAAAGTATTTTGTGCATTTTGCTGGCCTACTGCGTCGCGTGATTGTGGCATCGCCGGGGCTTGTTGGTTACTCTCTGCAGTTGACGCTGCAAAGACATTTTGGGTTGATTGCAATGTAAGGTTGCTCGATTGCTGAAGGCTGGGATTTGTATCTGTAACTATTGAGTTTTTATTTGTAGCAGAATTTTCTTGGTCCATCACACTCCTTTTTAGAATTTTATTTCAAAAATACTATATTATATAAATCTTCAAACTTTATTCAGTTGCATTTCTGTACATAGAATTGATATATAGCCATTTCTTGTAAATGAACTCGAAAATCTTTCGATGTGGCTGAAATAGAGTTTAACTATACCTATTTTATCACATAATGAATAAAAACGTTGGCTTCTTGAAGTGGTTTTGTTTCATAATTTGAATCTTGTTTCTATACCGTTATATCGAGTGGCGTGATATATGTACAAGCGCCTTATCCTTCTTCCCTGTGTTCCTTGTCTAGATTCATGAAACGCAACAGCTCTGGGTGGAAGTAAAGCTCAATCTTCCCTACTGGGCCGTGGCGGTGCTTAGCGAGAATCAATTCGGTGATATTGGTGGGGATATAATCGTCATTGTTCTGTTTATAATAATCTGGGCGGTGCAAAAACATGACTAGGTCGGCATCCTGCTCGATGGAGCCAGATTCGCGCAAATCGGAAAGCACTGGACGGGGATCGTCGCGACCAGTGACACCACGCGAGAGCTGCGCGAGAGCAATGATCGGGATTTCTAGGTCGCGCGCTAGGGTCTTGAGTCCGCGCGAAATTTCCGTAACTTCCTGGACGCGGTTGCCTTTGTAGCGGTCGGAGCCCTGAATAAGCTGCAAATAATCCACAATTAACATAGAGATATTGTGGTCGTGGGCGGCACGGCGAGCTTTATTGGCGAGATCGTAAATTGTCATTGAGCTGGTGTCGTCGATGTAGAGCGGCACTTCGCTCATGTCGCCTAGGGCGTCACCAATCGCGGCAAAATCTTCGTCAGAGACGTTGCCGGTGCGCAAATTCCAGGCGTGCACTCCGGAGATATCCGAGATCATGCGGTCGACGATTTCATTCTTGGCCATCTCCATTGAGAAAAAGAGTACGCCTTTGCCGTCGCCGTTGCGGGTGGCGACATTGTAAGCCAGATTTTGGGCGAAGGTCGTCTTACCCATGGCTGGGCGCGCGCCGACGATGATCAAATCGCCATTTTGGAAACCGGCGGTTTTATTATCTAAGTCACGAAAACCAGTCTTGAGTCCGCGCAAGGCGCCTTTGTTTTTGTGTAGCTCTTCGATACGGTCGTAAGCATCGATCAGAAGATCGCCGAGTACACTATAATCCGTCTTGACGGTTTTGTTGGAAACGGCAAATAGCTTTTTCTCGGCTTCACCGACTAACTCTTCGATTTTGCCGTTATTGTCATAGACGGCCGTAGCGATGTCGGTGCCAACCCGAATTAACTTGCGGCGGAGCGATGCTTGGGCGATCAATTCGGCGTAAGCGTCGGCGTGCGAAGCGGTGGGTACGAAATTTGTGAGTTCGGTCAGATAGGGTGAACCGCCGACGGATTTGAGTGTTTTGTTTTTCTTGAGCTGAGCGGTCAGGGTCATTAAATCGATCGGCGAATGATTATTAAATAGGTCATTCATGCCCTGAAAAATTTGCACATGGCGGGGGTCGTAGAAATCTTCGGGCTGTACGACGCTAGAAATATCTGGAAAAGCTTGGTCGGACAGTAGAACTGCACCTAATAAAGATTTCTCGGCTTCTATATCTTGGGGCGGTATACGTCCATCACTGCGCTCGCGAGCATTCTCCTCCATGTTACCTCCGAGGGGATGCCGCATTGCCACTCACCTAGAACGGCGAATCTCCCTTTATTTCCTTTATATTACCCATTATAGCAGAAAGTTTGGAAAGTGTGGCATCTTTGGGTGCGGGTTTTGCGCCAATATCATGAATCTCGAAATCTAAACCGCCTAGGTGCCGGGCTAAGATGGTACGGTTGCCGGATTTGTCTAAGATTTTTTTGGTAACTTCGACTTCGGGGTAAATATGGAGAATATTGTCGGCGAATTCGTAAGTGGTTTTGCAGAGTTGGGCGTAGACGGCACCGTTGTCGGCTTTGACTTGGTCTAGGAAATGCTCCCAGTCAAAACTACCGTCCGACGAAACTGGCGCAAAAGTGGCGTTTAGGTTGGCGCCATCGGCCAGATCGGGTTCGGATGATGCGGCGGATGTGGCAGGTTGGCTGGTTTGGGCGAGACGGGCGGCTTTCTCGGCGGCCTGGCGCTTGGCGATGAGCTGTTCGCGGATGCTGGGTTTGGCGGGAGAAGCAGCTGCCGGGCTGTGAGTAGGTGTATCTGCGGTATTGACGGAAGGAGCGTCTGGAGTGGTAGTTGCGGTGGAAGGGGCGGCGCTTTGGGGGTTGGTGCTGGGATTGGGGCTAGTATTGATGTGGCTTGTTCCGGTTTCGCTTGGGGCTAAGAGAGCTAAGAGAAGTTTCGCTTCGGGGAAAGGCGGTTGCACATCGGGCAGGCGAGCCAAGAGATTTAGCCATTCCGGCGCTGGATTCGTCATGATTTGCTCGATTAGCTCAGACGCGATAATTTCGGGCTTAATGCCGCTATTTAAGAGATCTTTGAGAGTGGCCTGAATCTGGGGCGTGTCTTGCGCGGTATAAGCCTGTAATAAATTCTTTAGGAGTTGCTCTTGAGGTAAGCCCAGAGCTTGACTAAGTAATTCGGCGGTAATCTCGCCATCGCTGAGAGTGGCGATTTGGTCGAGTAGACTCATGGAATCACGAAATGAACCGCCGCCGCGGCGTACGACTAGTCTCAAAGCGTCGTCGGTGATCTTAATCTGCTCTTTCTCGGCGACCGAGCGCAAATACTGGAACATGGTTTCGGCGTCGGCCAGGCGAAAAGTAAAAACTTGTGTGCGCGAAGAAATTGTAATCGGGACTTTGTGGGCGTCGGTAGTGGCCATGATAAAAATCACATGTTCGGGCGGTTCTTCTAGAGTCTTGAGCAGAGCGTTGGACGCGGATTTGGTGAGCATGTGGACTTCGTCGATGATATAGACTTTGTATTTGCCCTTGGTGGGTGCGATGACGGATTTTTCGCGAAGTTCGCGGATGTTATCGACACCAGTATTAGACGCGGCATCGATTTCGATGATGTCGAGATAGTTATCCTCTACGTCGTAAGAAAAATCGTTTACTGCGTGAGCAAAGATGCGTGCTACGGAAGTCTTGCCGGTACCACGCGGACCGATGAAGAGATAAGCATGACCAATCTTCCCTTGCTGGATAGCATTGGCAAGAGCGCCAGTAACTTGACTCTGCCCTACCACATCAGCGAGTTGGGTGGGGCGGTATTTACGATATAAGACTTTGCGCGTCATCTAGAGCGCGGCCTCAACGGCGGCCCAAGCAGCTTGGTCGTTGGTGGCGGGCATAATAGCCGAAACTTGGCTGCCTTCGCGCAGATGGAAGTAAGTCACGGACGCATAGAGTACTTCGTATTCGCGGCCGGCAACTTCGATGTAATATTTGTCATCATGATGAATCAATGTACCAATCACCGTGCGACGCTCAACTGGGCCAATCTGCTTGTACAAGAAACGACCTTCGGGGGTGATAGTAAGTTTGAGAATGTCGCCTTCGACGAGCTTAGACTTAGAAGCGTAGTTAGCAGGAACGGGGTAATTCTTACCATCTGGGCCAATCATGATTTGTCCATCGAAAACACCTTCGATAATCTTGCCGTCGGGACCACTAACGACGGTCTCACGCGGAGCCGTAATTGAATTACCATCGCCTAATACAGAGATCAAAAGTTCTTTGGCGGCAGCAAGATTGGTCTCGGCTTCTTGAATTAAACCGCGCAGTCGCTTGATTTGCTTTTCTGGTAATTCAGACATAACCTCGCATCCCGTCCGTAATTAACTTTTATTTC
>CAZUNS010000033.1:0-7593 GCA_964621655.1 uncultured Candidatus Saccharibacteria bacterium
GAATCGGCCGTTCCTGCGCCAACTCCGGTCAGCAGCGAAACTAATTATGTTTCGCCGGATGTGCACACGCCTTTCGGTAGCGACAAAAGCGCATTAGCCGGAAACGTCAATGAAGCAATCAGCGGGCTTTACCGTCTGAGCCACGATCAGCCCGAAGTCTTGGCGTCTACTATGTCGGCTTTTCCGAGCCGGCTGGATGACCTGAGACTGGTGGATGCTAGCGCCGAAGCTTTGGATGCTGCTATGGACGGCGAGCGCGGCGGCGAGATTCAGACGATACTGCTGAAGAGACTGAAAGATTTACTGGAAGATCCGGATATCGAGATTACGTTTGCTCAGTGGGGTGGGCAAGTCCGGATGACTTACATGGTCGTGCGTGATGAAAACGTGAAGATTTCGCCGGCTAATGTTGCCATAATTTGGGAGTATGTTCAGTTGGACGATGACGACACAATCATGACAATCGCAGTACCGCGGGACGATGGAACGAAAGATTATGGCTACTTCGATATGAGATATGGCTTCCAGCGAATCGTACCGGTAATTTCTCAATCCTTAAATTCCCCTGGCTGAATAGCTAGGGGAATTTGCAAGATTACAATCTCCAAATAACTTACGTAATTTTAGCGCCCAAACGGCTCCGCAAGGCGCAAATCAGGGCGATCTTCGGATATGCGTAATAGCTCATTGTATTTTGCAATGCGTTCAGAGCGAGAGAGCGACCCAGTCTTAATCTGGCCAGTACCAAGCCCAACCGCAAGATGCGCGATTGACGTGTCTTCGGTCTCGCCTGAGCGATGCGACATCACCGTACGGTAGCCAGCATCTTTAGCCATTTTGACAGCGGCAATTGTCTCAGTAAGAGTACCAATCTGGTTTGGTTTAATCAAAACGGCGTTACCGGCGTGTTCGTTAATGCCGTATTCGATTAGCTTGACGTTAGTGACAAACAAATCATCGCCTACTAATTGAATACGATTACCTAGGCGATCGGTCAGAGCCTTCCAGCCTTCCCAATCGTGTTGGTCTAGACCATCTTCGATGCTGACGACTGGATAATTTTCGATAATCCAAGCATACCAGTCAATCATATCTGTAGAAGTCTTCCAAGAACCATCAGTGCGCAGCTCATAATGGTCATTATTCCAAAATTCGGAGCTGGCCACATCGAGACCCATTACGACATCCTTGCCTGGCTGGTAACCTGCTGCGGTAATTGCGGCCTTGATGCATTCGAGCGGCTCATTATTGCCTTCGCGCACCTTCGGGCCGTAGCCGCCTTCGTCACCTACGGTGACAGGATAGCCGCGATCCTTAAGAATACGTTTTAGGGCGTGGAAAACTTCAGCCCCCATGCGGACAGCTTCGCCAATCGAGCCAGCGCTACGTGGGATAATCATATATTCTTGAAAATCCGTTGCCCAATCGGCGTGCGCACCGCCATTCATAACATTCATCATCGGTAGCGGTAAGCACATGTCACGGGAAGTGCCAGCGATAGTGGCAATATACTGATAGAATGGTAGATTTTTGGCTTTGGCAGCGGCTTTGGCGGTAGCAAGTGAAACTGCCAAAATAGCATTAGCGCCAAGCTTACTCTTATTTTCGGTACCGTCTAGCTCAAGCATAAGCTGATCGACTTGAGCTTGGTCAGCAGAATTGCCAACCAGAACGTCATGAATTTCGTGATTGACGTTCCAGACGGCCTTAGCGACGCTTTTGCCATTAAAATATTTTGGGTCGCCATCGCGCAGCTCGAGCGCCTCGCCGTCTCCGGTAGATGCACCGGAAGGCACAATGGCGCGCGCAGCATGGCCAGAATTTAAGAAGACATCCGCCTCCACAGTCGGATTGCCACGACTGTCGAGAACTTGTCGGGCTTTAATATCTTTAATTACAAAATTATCCATAAGAATATTATAGCATAAAAGTTCTTACATTTTTTATTTTTATGGTAAAATGGAAATATCTGGACTGAGTTGTTGTACCCTACGTTTGGTAAGTGTCCAGGGCGACTAAGATGATAAAAACATAAGGAGAGTTATGGATAAAAATCCCGAGATGCAGGGAAAAATCACACCAACGCCAAACGCACAGCCGTCTAATGTTGGACCAAGTGTGTCTGGTGTACCGATGGATGTAGCTGCTCATGATGCCCCTGTTCTCGCTCCTGGCTCCACTCCTGTTTCTGCTCCGTCTTCATCGCCCTTGCCATTTGCGCCGGTTGCGGCGGCTGCGAATATGCCAAGCGGATCGGTGGTAATGTCGGCGGATGCCCCAAAAAAGAAGAAAACCGGTCTACTGGTGGGGATTATCGTCGCTGTACTTTTGTTGTTGGTGGGGGGTGGAGCGTTACTGTGGTGTACACTCTTCTATAATAATCCAGAAAACGTCGCCTTCGATGCAATTAACGGTTTTCTCCACGAAAAGAATATTTCCGTATCTGGTTCGGCTTGGGTCGAAGTACCAAGCGAAGATCTCCGAGTTGATATTTCGTTAAAAAATGCCGTCAACCAAGCATCCGGCATGTCTGACCTTTCGATTAAGCTAGGTGAGATGCAAGACGGATATCACCCTAGCCAAGAAAAGACCTTCGATATTGATGCTGGAATGATAGGCTTGTTAGACGGAAAGTTTTATGCTCGATTTGGTAATATTATGAATTCTGTTGACCAGCTTATGGACGATGAGAATATGACCTTTGATAATCTTGGGCAATTCGAACAAATGCTTTATCAGTTAGGTGAGACGATTGACGAGCAATGGTGGGAGATTTCCATTTCGGACATCATCGACCGTTTGACCGAAGATGTTGACGACGAAGACACGCTCGCGCAGGTCGAAAACGCCCATGATTTGTATCGCTGTATGATAGACGTTGCAAGTCAAAATCACTCCAATGAAATCGCGAAACTTTATCGTGCAAATCGTTTTCTTGTCGTCAAAAGAGTGACCGAAAGTATGGATGGTGATAAAAAGCCCGCTAGTGGTAATAGTCTATACGAATTGAGCTTTGATTACGAAAAACTAGCAGATTTCCTGAACGCCTTACCAAAGACGGAGTTTGCTAATCAATCCGACGTATGTATAAATAACTACCAAGCAGAAGTCTATAGTAATAGTGGGTATGTGCCAGACGAAATTGACGCTAGTAAGTTTGACCAAATTAAAGCCGAAGAGCTTGAAGAAGCTTTGTATAATAGAGCAAATCAATACTATCTTGAGATTTCTAACTGGCAACACCAAATCAAGAGTATCTTTATCCTAAACTTAACCAGTGGTGCGGTTAGTGGAGCGGACTTGTATTTTGATTATACGCCAGTAACGATATCAGCTCCAAATGATGTGCGACCGATTACGGACTTGTATGATGAAGCGATGGAGATTATTGAAGAGTCTTTGAATGTTGACCTTGACTGGAGCTTAGATTTGGACTTTGGTGATGATTATGATGACGACTATGGATATGTAAATGTGGGTACTTTTAATCTTGGTGATGATATTGTCTGCGATGTCTATGACTATAACGACGATGACGAAACTTTTAATTGTTTGAGATTTATTGAGCCTGAAAGTTGGGCGGAAGAAGTGTAAAAGAGGAGAGAATATGGGCTTTTTCTCAAAAACCGTAAATGCTACAAAAGCAAAAGTAAAGGCTGCAGCGCAAGCGGTGCGCACGACTGGCGTTGAAGAAAAACCTGAGCCTGCCCAGGAAGATTTACCGGTGCGACGAAGTGGCGATACAATCTTGGCTCTTGATATTGGTACGGAATTTGTTAAGGCCTTGGTGGCCAAACCCAAAAAAGAAGGCGGACTAGATATTATCGGTGTTGGCAAGGCGCATCAAGATGGCAATAATATGTATGCAGGAGCGATTGCTGATATTCCAGCGGTAGTGGATGTTTGCGAACAAGCATTAAGTCAAGCCGAAAAGATGGCTGGAGTCACGAGCAAGACCGTAGTAGTAGGTATTGCAGGAGAACTAATCAAAGGCAATACTTCGACGGTACGTTATCGCCGAAAGAATGGTAATAAGCCATTGACCGAACAGGAGATGACTCTTATTATTAAGCGAGTGCAAGAACGTTCGGGCGAACAGGCGCGCAAAGAGATTGCTGATGAAACTAATAATCCAAACGTAGAAGTGCGGTTGATCAATTCGGCGATTGTTTCGATTACGATTGACGGCTACAAGATTTCTAACCCAATCGGATTTAAAGGTACAGATGTAGTAATTCAATTTTACACGGCGTTTGCACCACTTGTGCATATTTCGGCCATCGAAAAAGTCTGCGCGGAATTGTCGCTTGACTTGTTGGCGGTGGCGGTAGAGCCTTTTGCGGTATGTCGAGCTTGTCTAGGCGATGAACTAGATGGTAATTTTTCGGCTATTGTAATGGATATTGGTGGCGGTACGACCGATATTGCAGTAATTGATGATGGTGGCGTAGAAGGTACTAAAATGTTTGGGATTGGCGGGCGGAGTTTTACTCATCAAATCGCCGAAGCCCTAAACGTCGATTTCGAGACAGCCGAGCGGTATAAACTCAGTATTAATAATCCGACGAAAATTCCAGCCGATTTGCGCGACAAGATGACGCTAGCAGTTCAGCGCAACTTGGCAGTCTGGTTGTCTGGCGTGCAAATTACTCTCGAAGATTTTACCTTGAGCGAAATGCTGCCAAATAAGATTTTGCTTTGTGGTGGTGGAGCGGGTCTGAGCGAGTTACAAGATGTCTTGAGTACGACGGATTGGTTCAAAGAGCTTCCTTTTGCGCGACGTCCAGTCGTACATTTGGTGAACTCGGCGGATATTCCAGGTATTGAAAATCGGACAAGTACTGTCCTGGATCATTCTTATGTAACGGCACTAGGTTTGCTAAGAGTGGCATTAGATACGCTGGTGGGCGCACCAGAAGATGGTGGTGTACGAGGGAAGCTTGCAAAACTGCTACAAAATTAAAATGTTGTAAAAATTACAACATTTTGCGCCATTCGTTGCGATTTAAATTTTGGGGATTTCGATATACTCCCCAGGCTTCAGTTGGTTAAGCTGGTAGGCTCCAAATTGAATACGATGTAATTTAATTACGGTATAACCGAGTGCGCCGAAAGTCCGCCGGATTTGACGATTGCGACCCTCATGTAAGGTAACTTGCCAAGTTTTGCGATCGTCTGATAGCTTAGCGAGTCCCATTTTAGAAATACCATCACCGAGCTGAATACCAAAATCAGCAATTTCTTGTTGGTGGAGCGGCGCAAGCGCATGGTCGAGCGTAACTTTGTATAATTTAGTTTTGACGAATTTGGGATGAGTCATCTGATAAGCAAAATCGCCATCATTTGTTAAGAGAATTAAACCAGACGAGTCCTTGTCTAGACGGCCAACGGTCTTGAGTGATTGATATTTGGCTGGCAAGAGTTCATAAATCGTAGGGGCGTCGCCTTGACGTTTGCGCGAGCAAACATATCCAGACGGTTTATTTAGGCCGAGATAAATATAAGAACTTACATGCGAAACGGGCTGATCTCGGCAGGTTACTTCGTCAGTAGGCAAGATACGATTACCAAGTACGGCGGGATGGTGATTAATCAGAACTTGTCCCGCTGCAATTAAATCGTCAGCCTGTCGGCGTGAAATCCCGAGTTGCTCGGCCAGAAATTTATTGAGACGAATGGATTCGTTCATAATAACAATTATAACATACTAAGCGAGTGGTTGCGTTGGCGTCGTAGCTGGTGCCGCTATTGGCGCAGCAGGTGCCGGAGCGGTAGGAGCTGGCGCTATCGGTACAGCTGGTGCTGGCACGACGGACGCAGGAGTGGCAGATGCGGGGGTAATAGGCGCAGAAGCAGAAGGTGCCGGAGTGGCAGACGTAGCTGTTGTAGTCGTGATGACCCCAGCAGCGTCGCGATCGCCCAAGACTTCATGCACCACATTAATTACATCTTCAATCCCGACCTGAGATTTTACGAGATAGCGATCGGCCCCCAAATTCTCACCGCGCACGCGCTGGTCGTCGGACGAGAGTGCTGTCATCATGATAACTTTAATGTTTTGAGTTTCGGGAGTGGAACGCAAAATATCTAGCATGTCGAATCCAGAAATTTTTGGCATCATCACATCAGAAATAATCAAGTCGGGGCGTTCTTTGACGGCCACCGCCAAAGCTTCTTCACCATCACGGGCAGAAATTACTGCATAACCTTCGGCGGTGAGACGAATACTATAAATTTCGCGTAAACTATCATCATCTTCGACAATCATTACTTTACTCATGAGTTTTCCTTATTGGTTAATGGTTGATGTTACATTGGGTGTGGTTGTTGGTGGCGCTTCTGGTGGGGCAGAATTGGTGGCTGGTGTTTGACTAGTGGTGGCCGGCGTTGCAATAGACGGATTGACTCTTGGCATGATAGTTGGCGCCTTACGGGCCAGAATCTGCGGCTCATCGACCGATGCGATGGCGCTAGTAGTGCTGACTGATGTAGCCTCATCCTGCAAGGTTGCTGTGTGGGCTTGAATTAGGGGGCTAATAGCCACATTAGTGGTAGTAGTGGTTCCGCCAGGCTGGGCAGCGGCGTTAGCCGGGTTACTAGAAGCAGCGGTTTCAGCAGCCGTACTAGCTTGCTTAATAGTAGCTCCAGTTGTACCGGTGGCGGTAGCGGTAACGCCAACCGCGGGCGCCTTAATATTATTATCAACCGTTCCCACGACGGGTGCTACAAACGGAGTGCGCATCATTTTTTCGTTACCATAAGCAATCCGCATACGCTCATATTCAGATTCAGAAATGCGTGGTAGTGTGACATAAAAAGTCGAGCCATGTCCGTAATCGCTCTCGGCCCAAACCCGCCCATTCATAGCTTCGACACGCTGTTTGACGAGATAAAGACCGAGCCCAGTGCCGCCAATTTCACGGGTTTGAGTGCTATCAACGCGATAAAACTTTTGGAAAATATGTCCGAGATTGTCTGCGGGAATACCAATACCAGTATCAGTGACGGTGATTAAAACTTTATCGCCCTCGCCCTTTACCGTAACATGGATTGAGCCGCCCGCAGGAGTATACTTGACGGCATTTCCAACCAGATTCGTCACAATCTCGCGCAGAAAATCGTAATCAACTGCCATATAGATTTTTTGGGAAAGTTGTTTTTTGTCGAGAAATTTAGAGCCACCAAAGGTATATTGGATATTCTTATTTTTCATAGCTTCGGCTTGCTCATTAGCGATTTGAGCTACCGTCTCAACTGCATCAACTGGGATAAGATGGACGTGGGCGCGGCTATCATCAAACTTCGTCACGTCGAGCAAATCTTTGAATAGATGTCCAAGATGTTGGCTAGCAGTATGAGCCGCTTCCAGATACTTGCGCGCGCGATCGTCGATGGTAGCAGTTTGGGGATTCAGCGAAAGCCCAAGATAACCTTCGATTGATGCCACTGGTGTACGCATCTCGTGGCTAGCGGTAGAGATAAACTCGGCCTGTTCTCGTTCTTCGGTCAGCTCAGTAGTAATATCGCGGAAAGTAATGATAAGATCGGCACGGTCGTCGCCAGTAGGAATAAAGACTAAGTCAATCGCATAAC
>CAZUNS010000034.1:0-6394 GCA_964621655.1 uncultured Candidatus Saccharibacteria bacterium
TTCTTTCTTCTCTCGATTCCTACGAGATTCGTTACGGGTCTCGCGCACTGCATGCTCGCTCGTAAGCTCCGCACCCCCGAAAAAAGGCCCGTGCAAGACAATTACACGAATACTAAGTTAAATTATGTTACAATAATAGATATGAAGAAAAAGTCGACTCCCAGTTCTGTTACGGTAAATCGCAAAGCTCATTTTGACTATCAACTCAGCGATGAGCTAACTTGCGGTTTAGTTCTAACTGGGCTAGAAGTACGCTCCATTCGCGACAATCACGTCCAGCTAAAGGGCGCCTTTGTCACTATTCGTAACGGAGAACTCTGGCTAAACAATCTTACACTCGGAGCCGATACTGCGCGCAATGTTAAACTACTCATTACCAAGAAACAACTTGCCACGCTCGAACGCGCGCGGCAAAACGGTTTACAACTTGTACCGGTCAAACTCCTAGCAGGTGGGCGGTACATCAAACTCGTCATTGCGACTGGCAAAAGTAAGAAAAAATACGACAAGCGCGAAACCATCAAACAGCGCGATTTAGCACGGGGACGCTATTAATGCGAATTTTCTCTTGGAACGTCAATGGTTTGCGTGCTGGACTAAAAAAGGGAACTTTTCTTGAGTTCGTGCAACAATTCACGCCGGATATTCTGTGCCTACAAGAGACCAAAGCCAACCCTAGCCAAGTCGAGCTTGATTTGCCAGATTATACCGAACTTTGGAATAGTGCTAAACGCGCCGGATATTCTGGCACGGCAATTTTCACAAAAATCCCTACGCTAGGCCATACTACTAGCTTCCCAGAAACCATCCAGCAGAAATATACTTGGCAAAATGATCAATATGGCAATCCGCTTAATGAAGGCCGCGTGCAAACCGCCGAATTCCCGAATTTTTATCTCGTAAATGTTTATGTACCCAATAGCAAACCAGATCTCTCTAGATTAGGTCTGCGAGCAGAGATTTGGGATCGGGCACTGCGCGAATATTTGCAGATGCTAGCGAAGACCAAGCCAGTCATAACCTGTGGCGATTTCAACGCTGCACATACCGAAATCGACTTAGCTCGCCCCAAGCAAAACACGCACAACGCTGGTTTTACTACCGAAGAACGCCAGGGAATTACCGATCTACTACAAGCAGATTTTGTCGACACTTTTCGGTCTTTGCACCCACATGAGCAACGCTATACTTGGTGGTCACATTGGGGTCACGCCCGCGAAAACAACGTAGGTTGGCGCATTGATTACTTTTTCATTTCGTCCACCCTACTACCTAAACTAAAATCCGCCGAGATTTACGAGAATATCCTTGGCTCGGATCATTGCCCAATTTCGATTGAACTGGAGTACTAAAAATGGCAGGTTTCGCACCAATTAATAATGATTTATCTTACTGGCAGAAACAGATCAAGCCACTCTTTCCGGATTTACTCTGGAACATTCCCGAGCAAAAAACTGGCCGCGCCACCATAATTGGCGGCAATACTCAAAGCTTCTCCAATGTCATTCGCGTCGCCGAACAGCTCCAACGCGATTTCCCTATCAAACAAGTTACAGCGCTTCTCCCTGATGCTTTACGTGCTAAAGTGCCAACGTCAGAAAATATTAATTTCGCCACTGCCACGACTACTGGCACTTTCGCTAAATCTTTTGCGCTCGAAAGCACCATCGCCAATACCGACATCGCTCTTCTCATTGGTGATCTCTCGCGCAATGCCGAAACTGCAATCGCACTTACCGACGCCATCACCAAGACCGAGACACCACTTATCGTGACGCGCGACGCAGTAGATTTACTCGCGCCCAGCTCCGATCAACTACTCACTCGGCCAAACTTAATCCTTTTTGGTTCACTTCTGCAAATCCAAAAAGTTTTTCGCGCCGTCTATTACCCCCGCATGATTATGCTCTCACAGCCACTCGTACCAATCATCGAAACTTTGCATAAATTCACCCTGACTTATCCGGTGACGCTAATTACTTTTCATCAAGACCAGATTATTGTAGCAAATAACGGCGACATCTCTACCACCAAAATCGACCTTACTGAATACTCACCCATCACACTTTGGTCGGGCCGATTAGCCGCACGCGTAACAGCGCTCAATCTTTTCAATCCGCACAAAACTTTCGCCGCCAGCACCGCCGCAATCCTATACGATTCTGCTCAAACGCAAATTACGTAATAAAATCTCAAAATTTCGTAAAATATCGTTACAAAATGGAATTTTATGCTATAATATAACTAAGCTGGCTGGTCATTAGACCTAAGCCGTCCTCTAAGCTTATGACGGAATCTCGCAAGAGAAGCTTGCTTCAAAAGAACATCTACTTTATGGTAGGTGTTTTTTTGAATATCTGAAAGAAAAATTGGAGCGCATCATTACCCCGACAAGGTTTTATTCGTCACTATTGCAAAAGTTTCGTGAAGACATTTTGCCACTATCAACAATCAAGGAAATGATTATCTGACACAAAAAAATGCCGGTATTCGCGTTCGGTCGAAACCTTAGGCTACTGCCCGGCTTGGTGATAACACCATTATAGCAAACATTTCATAAAAAGTAAATACTTTTTACAACAAAAAGAGCGAAAACCCCTTGTCTTAATTTTGATAAAGTGTTAGAATGGAACCATAAAGTTTTGATTAGTTATTCTTCATCTTACGGTGAAGAATAACTTTTATTGCAGTACTGTCATCCAATTGCAGTTCCGCAGTAATAGTCGCTTTCTTCATGACTCTCACCCTCTCTTTATTAATTAAAAAACTCGCAATCGACCATAACATACGGTCATCGAATCTTTCTGACAAAGCAGTATTTCGCTCTTATTTCTAGAGTAGCAAACCTGATCACAAAAGTAAAGCAACAGCGTCTTAGAATTTTTAGATCAATGACAATCACTCTCCGCTGAGCGGAGAGTGATTGAGTGACGGCGACTTACAGTCGCCTATTCCAACGGAGTGATAGGTCGGATGCTCGACTTCCCACTCTTCCCACCAGTGGTGCAGCCACGCTGGTCAGGCGGTGCAGGGGGTGGCAGGATCGGAATAGGTCCTATTCGCTAGCTACGCTAGCTAGAATAGGCAACGCATCGCACGGAGAGGCCGCGGTACTTACCGTTGTTGTAGGCCGGGCTGATACTGCTGCTAGCGAAGTAGAGGTTGTAGGAGTTACCACTATCATACACAGTACGCGACCAATAGTAACCGTTGGTACCACCATAGCTGAGCCCATAGGAGTCGACGTACCCGGCGGCTGGGAAATAAGTACCACCAGCAGCTTCAGTAGATGCACCTAGTAAAATGCGTTTATTGGCTGATACTTGGTTATTATTGTATTTATTATACAGAGCCTGGAAATCCCCACTAGAGCCACCTTTTGGTAATTTCCAACCTTTCGGGCAAATACTACCAGAAGCATCACCACTTGTAGCCGTATCGGCTATAGTCGCAGCGGTAGCAGCTTTGAAGGAATAGAAATAGCCAGAACCTGATTGATAAGAACCACTACTTATTTTCTTTGGCTCTTTGGAGAATTGAGCAACTGTTTTATCATTTTGCCAAGCGTTAGTAGATGCTGTATCGAAACGGTTTGTTAGGGCAGTAGCTGGATAGGCAGACGATAGATTATCGGATTCGGCGACTGTGGCAACACCGGCTTTAGATAGATCGAGAGTTAAGTTGGTAGTCATCCAGCAGTTACCATCGGCGAGTTTACGAATGACGTATGATGATGCACCATTATCACGAGTATCAGTTAAGGTTTTAGATGCTCCTGTACTAGCACTATTACAGATAGCCGCAGTCATGTCCTGCATCTTGGTAATTGTATCCCAAGTTAGTACATCCTGTTTCCATACCGCATAAAGAGTCTTACTGGGTGAGCCCGACGTAAGAGAGATGGTACTACCAGCCGTATAAGCTACCGTAGAAGAACCGCTAGTAGTAGCCCAACCCTGGAACACATAGCCCGTACGCACAAGAGTACCCTGATTAGAAGCCGAGAAGTTATAGGACGTAGCAGAAGATTCTGCGGTTTGTTTAGCTGGTACAGAGCCTGAAGTATGGCCAGTACTACTGTAAGTTACACTATAACTATAAGTAGTAACAGTCTTTGGCGTCACAGTAAGGTTTAACTTCACATTCGCTCTATAGTGTCCTTCCGCCGCATTTTGGCTGAATTTAGCCGCAAATACTAGTTTTCTCGTAAAGTTAACCGAGTTATTGGACACACTATCACCAGACAAAGTTTGGGCACTACCACTAAAGCTATTATAAGCCATATTAGCATTAGTAGTAGATGTAGTATTCCAGCCATATCCCCAACCAGTATCAGCAGAAGCTAATTGAGTACCAGTCTTACCACCAGCACCACCAATTGTAGTGCTACCATTACTTAAACTTGCTGGCCCAGTAATACTTAAAGTATAACCAGTGATATTATCGGCCTTTACTTGTACTGTATGACTAGAATAAGCTACACCAGTACGTACTGTAGCCGTGCTATCAGTGGCAGTGCCATTATCGATAATTAAAGATGTATTGGTATTGAGAGTTTCTGCATAGACCTCGCCATCCGGCTCGGCAATCGGTAGACCAACCGTCGCATAACCAATCAAGCCCAGGAGTGCCAAGGCACTACAAGCAAAAACTCCCCGCCAAACATACCAGGGTATATTGTGTATTTTTCTAAATTTTGATAGTTTCTTAGGGTATAGCATCCGGCCCTCCTTTAGGTTGATTGTTTTTACAACATCCTTGAGAATCGCCGTTTTTGAGCAATCAAAAACCACCCAAAAGCCTAAAACATTCCCAATAACCAGAAACAAGGGGAATACAACAATGTTCCCGACTACTGGCAATCACGAGCAGCTTTTGGCGCGTCCTGCTCAAAAATCTTGCCTATGTAAAAATTGCAAGGGACATAGACAAAATCCGACGCTGCAAGGGTATCAAAGCCATTATTTTTGAGTGATGAGCGCAGACATTGCGCCTTCCCAACTTTTGCGGTGCCATTTACTATTTATTTGGCCGACACTGCCACAAACACCTTGGTATCAACTCCGGTCCTAACAGATTTGATGATTTCATTATAAATGAGCATGAACATTATGGCAACTCTAGATTTTTACACAAATCCATAGCATAACAATTTACTTTTTCTAATAACATTTTATAAACATAAAAGTTTTGCCTGTGGAAAACTCCAACTTTTAACCACCAAAAACATAATTTTTGAAAATTTTTACAGATAGTAACACAAAAATCTTCAATTTTCCACTTGCATTTTTTACAAAATTGTATATATTCAAATTACAAAAAGGAATGGGCAATGAAGAAATCTTTAGTCAAAACGTCAAATTTACAAAAATATGAAAATTCAACTCTACCAGAGTTATCGGATTTGCTAGACGAACTAAGCGAGATCCAGAAGTCGGGAAAGGGAGATAAATCAACCGATAAAGAAATTAGCACGGTACGTCTAGCCATCCAGCAACGCCAACGTACAATCAAAGCTCGCGTCATGGAATTTGAACGTACCAACGATCATTATCTAGTATTCTTTGCATCTACAAATGGCTTTGTCAAAATCGCCGGACACTCAGCACTATTCTTCGTCAACACCATTGCGAATAGATTACATTGGCGCTATTCACTCAAAATCGATTCCGATCGTTATTCGGTATCCGAAGACGGAGTAATTTCTTTCCGTTCGCTCGACCACATCGGCTTGCGTCTTGCCGAGATCGACATCTTTCCCGATGAATCGCTCAGCGATAGTGAATTACATTTCTTCACCCTACCAAAAGTCTACACCGACGAACAAATCGGCAAGCTACGTGACCAGACCCAAGACGACATCAAACAAATCATGAATATCGTCCTGCCCACTTCGCCAATTCCGTCGCTCTACGACGCCATCATGCAAGCTAGCCAGATCATTTACTATCAATTCAAACATCTCTCGGACGGCTTAGCCAAAGACACGATTGGCGAGCGCATGATCATGATGACCTACGAAATGGCCGAAGAATACAGCTTTTATGCCCATGCGAAGCCTAAAGACAGTGCAATCCATTTACTTAACATCGTTCGGCTCGCCCGCAAATTGCATTATGGTCTCGCCTACGCTAGCAAAATGCAGATCCTTCATCATCGCGAAGCGCGCAAAGCTTTGGAAGCCTTAGTTGCCGCCGAGCGCATTGCGCGTCGGGCTTACCTAAAACAGGAACCTAAGCCCAGTGCCAAGTAAGCAATATCCGAACTTTGACGATTTCTTAATTTCTGAACTCTGGCAAGCCTACATTGACGCCCGCAAAGGCAAACGCAAAACCGTCGACGAACATCGTTTTGAACTCAATGATTTAGAAAATATCTTCTTATTGCGCGATAG
>CAZUNS010000034.1:6494-7591 GCA_964621655.1 uncultured Candidatus Saccharibacteria bacterium
ATCGTCATCGGCAATCTGACCAGTCAATTACTATCCAATATCTTTCTCGATCAGTTTGACCGCTTCGTCACGATGGACTTAGGCTACAAGCATTACGGACGCTACGTGGATGACTTCTATATCATCGTACCAATGGAGCAGAAAGAACGGCTACTGCGCGATATCGCAGCCATCGAAGCCTACTTACGCGACAACTTAGATCTCACTCTGCATCCCGATAAACGCCGCTATCAAAACGTGAACAAAGGCGTACCGTTCGTGGGCGCTGTCGTCTACCCCGGATTTATCGTACCGTCGCAACGCGCCAAACGCAAAGCTTATCAAGCTGCTTACAATCTAGAAACTACGGCTTGCGGCTTGGTCGACGGAATCGTTGCTCGCGAAGGTACTCTTGTGCACATCAATAGCCGCAAGTTTTTCAAACAACTTTTTGATAGTTTTGGCTGGGAATATGATTGGCAACCCGCAAAATCACCGAGAAAGCCAAAATAGCAAGTTTTTGGATCAGAAAGCTTAGACCTAAAATGCTAATTTCATAAAACTTATGCTATAATAAAAAGGTGGGTTAATCATACCACGAGCATCAAAGGAAGCCCCGAGATCATGCTCCGACAACTAGCGATGCTCCCCAAAAGCAGGATCGTGAAGCACTCTACAATATGAAACTTATCTCATAGACGTAGATTAGACCGGTGTCTGCTAGCTACGGTTAGTACACACCTTAAAGCTGCTTCGAATTCCATATTCGTTTATTTATTGTCGGCGCCGGGAACGTCAACTCCAATGGGCTCAACAATGGTGGTACCAACGGGAACTATTGGTCGCGTACTGTGTATAATGCTGATAACGCTTACAACCTGAACTTCAATAGCAGCAATATTAACCCGGCCAACAACAACAATAAGTACAACGGCAACTCCGTGCGATGCGTTGCCTATTCCGATCCTGCGATATTATGTATATATTATATAAGGAGTGTTCTCCCGTTTTTCTAAAAATATGATAAAATAAGATTATAGGGGCGTAGTACAACGGTTAGTATAGCGGTCTCCAAAACCGGTGATGTGAGTTCGATTCTTGCCGCCCCTGCCAGATAA
>CAZUNS010000035.1:0-7507 GCA_964621655.1 uncultured Candidatus Saccharibacteria bacterium
CTTATTCCATGTCTTCTGGTGATGCTTCTGGTAGTATTTGCCCTGCAGGCTGGAAGCTACCTAGAGGTAGTAACTTCCAAACTCTATATAATAAATTTACTACCGCCACATGGACCACTATCAACAGTATTAATGGTCGATGGCTAGGTGCAGCATCTGCATCAGCCGGCGGTGCCTTTTTCCCAACTGCTGGGCGTATAACCTCCGGTAGCCTCAACTATATAAACTCTACTGGAAGTTATTGGTCGCGTACGGCGAGCAATAATAACCTTGCGGACGCTCTCGATCTCTATAGTAGCACTATCAGCCCGGCAGACGGACTTTCTAAGTATAATGGTCTCCCTGTTCGTTGCATCGCCTATTCTAGCTAACCAGCAAAAGCTAAGCGCAGGGCAAAAGCTTAATCAAACTAACACTACAAAATCCCAAACTATTAAAGAGTCTTATGTTATAATGAACATAAGATGAGTGGAAAGGTAATGATAGTGGGGACTGGCAACGTTGGCGCGAGCATTGCTTACGCTATGCTCAACCAACGTACGCCAGTGCAAGAAATAATTTTAACCGATCTCGACATGGATGATGCCGAGGGTGAAGTACTAGACTTAAATGACGCAATGGCGGTAGCGCCTAGCTTCTTAAAGATCCATACTGGTTCGTACGCCGAAGCCAAGGACTGCAATATTTGTATCATCACGGCTGGCACCAATCAGAAACCAGGTGAATCCCGTACCGACCTAGTACAGAAAAACGCTCAGATTATCCAAAGCATAATCGGGCCAATCATGGCATCCGGCTTTGATGGGATTTTCTTGGTGGTCTCTAATCCAGTTGATGCGCTCAGTTTCTTGACTTGGAATTATTCACGCTTACCGGCGGAGCGTGTAATCGGCAGTGGTACGGTACTAGATTCAGCGCGTTTGCGTCTAAAGCTCTCCGAGAGACTCGGCGTTAATCCTAAATCTATCCACGCTTACCAAGTAGGCGAGCACGGCGATACTGAATTTGCTCTCTGGTCAAGCGCTAATGTAGGCGGAGAAAAGATTGAGAATCTATTGCCTAAGCGCGAGCTTACCGAAATCGAGCAATACGCCCGTAACGAAGCTTATGAAATCATTGAGAAAAAGGGTGCCACGCATTATGGCATTGGCGCCTGTGTGGTCCGCATTGTAAACTGCATTCTCAACGACGAACGGCGAGTACTTTCGGTCTCGTCGCTTGACGATAATTCTAACGTATACAACGGTTTCCCAGCGGTAGTAGGGCGGCAGGGCATTATCCGGCGATTAGATGTAAAAATGACCGAAGCCGAAGGCGTAAAATTCCAAAAATCAGTCAATGCCTTGCGTAGCGTATTAAAAGAGATTCGAGATATTTAAGATTTTGTCAGGAAAAGATTTATGAAAAGACCAGATTTCAAACTACTAGCATCACTCAGCTTAGCTATATTGACCATGGTTATGAGTTTATTTAGCTCGTCCACGGTAAGCGCTTATGGCTCGACGGAAAACTTCTACTTCAAAGATTTCACAGGCGACTATTATCTTACTCGCGAAGACGACGGCACGAGCAATCTTATGGTGGTAGAGCAATTTACGGCTGTATTTCCGTCTTACGATCAAAATCACGGTATTACGCGCCGCATTCCCTTTACCAATAATGGCGGTAAGAATTTGACGATTGATACTGGCAGCCGCTTAAGGATTGATGTACAGCGTAACGGTCGGGATGAGAATGTAAACAAAGTCGAGCAAGCAGATAATTATTATACGGTCTATATTGGTGATGCTGATGAATATGTTCACGGTGAACAAGTCTACACTCTAACTTACGAATTCACCAATGTAATGCTTGACTTTGAGAATTGGCAAGAACTCTACTGGGACACGAATGGTTCGGGCTGGGCGCAACGTTTTAATGCGGTTACTGCACGCGTGCATTTAACTCCGGAATTACGGGAAAAGTTTACCGGCGATACTTCTTGCTATGTAGGTAAATATGGCGAGAATGGCGCTTCGCGTTGTACCACTAGTAAGTTGGATGATGGTATGGAGTTTAGCGCCAGCAAACTTAGTAGTTATGAAAACTTAACTTTTGTCATGAACTTTGCGGCGAACACCTTTGCCTTGCCGCCGCAGCGCTTTGACTTTCGTCTGGTAGTAACTACAATTATATTAGTACTCACGGGCGCGGTCGTTATTTTCTTAGCCGTCAAAAGTCTCCGCGATACCGCCGAGAAGCGTAAGTATTACAAAGAAAAGTTCGTCAAGCCAGAATACGCACCGCCAGCCGACATTACCGTGGCCGAAATGGCAAGTAACTATATTGGACCAGGAGCTATGGGCGATACCAAGGTAGCCACCTTGCTCGATTTAGCTGTCCAGCACAAAATCGAAATCGTAAAAACCGAAAAGCCTGGTATGTTTGGCAAGACTAAAACCCAATGGGTCATCAAGATTAAGACTAACACATTGAATAAGCAACAAGCAATCGTGCTAAAAATTCTAGCTGGTGATGACACTGCATTGCATATGGATCAAGAGCTCCCGCTAAAATCTCACACTGCTACTACAACTCTGACCAACTTATCTACTCAATTCTTGGAATCCGTTAAAAAAGGACTAGAAAGTAAAGGCTTGGCCGAAAAAGGCAAGCAGGGTACGAGTGGTGCAAAAACCAAGAAGATTAATATAGTTACCAAATTAATTATCGCGACTAGTGTTTGGTTCGTTGGTGGAGTTTTCTTGATGATATTCGCCTTTGACGATCTCCCGACTTACAAGTATGTCATCGGTGGCGAAGGATTATTTGATCCCAATGAACAATTCGGTATCCTGCATCTCATTGACATATTTTGGTTTATTGGTGTTGTCATATTTGGTGTTGCGATAAGTATTAAGTGTGCTAAGTTTGCATCGCGTACCATGAAAGGCTTAGATTATTCTAAATATATGGAAGGCTTGCGACTTTATATACAGATGGCCGAAGCCGATCGTTTGAAGATGCTACAAAGCGTAAAGGGTGCCGACACTACACACAAAGGTATTGTAAAACTCTATGAGAAACTTTTGCCCTATGCTGTAATCTTCAGATTAGAAAAAAGTTGGCTGAGTGAGCTGGGCAAATATTACGAGATGGATGATGTGGCTGCCCCAACTTGGTATGTCGGCGTAGGTGCATTCTCGGCGCGCGAATTTAGCTCCGCCATGGCGTCAGCAAGTAGCTCAATGTCTAGCGTAATTACATCATCTACTAGCAGTTCTAGCTCTGGCAGTGGTGGCGGTGGATTCTCTGGCGGGGGCGGCGGAGGTGGTGGCGGTGGGGGCTGGTAAACATTACGTTATGTGATAAAATAAGATTATGTTAGATATTAATTTTATTCGGAAAAACCAAGATTTAGTAGCAAAATCAACCAAAGAAAAAGGCTATCATGTTGATATTTCAGAATTATTACAGCTTGATGATGAACGACGAAAAGTTTTACAAGAAGTAGATGAGTTGCGTCGCCAGCGCAATGAAATCTCTAACAAGATGGGCAAGGGCAAACCTGATCCAGAAGTCTTAGCTGCCGCCAAAGATGTAAAAAGTAAATTAGCTGAAATCGAACCAAAACTTACTGACATTGAACGAAAGTTGAAAGACGGTATCAAACAAGTTCCAAATATTATCTTTGACGATGTGCCACTGGGCGGGGAAGAATGTAGTGTCGAGATCAAAACTTGGGGTGAGCCTAAAACCGAAGGCGTAGACCATCTCGACTACGCAACCGGCCGAAATTGGGTAGATTTTGAACGTGGCGCTAAGGTAGCTGGAGCAAAGTTTTATTATCTGCGCGACGGCTTGGCTTTGCTCGAGAACGCTTTGTTGCAGTTTGGTCTGAAAAAAGTCACCGAGCACGGTTTTACTTATATGACTGTGCCAGACATGGTGTCGAGTAAAGTGCTCGAAGGTTGCGGTTTTAATCCGCGTAGTAGTGAGCAGAGTGACGAATATTACATTGAAGGTGAAGATTTGGCTATGATTGCCACCGCTGAGATGCCACTCACGGGCTTTTACATGGATGAAGTTCTTGACGAAAAAGATCTCCCGATTTGTCTTGCTGGTTATAGCGCTTGCTTCCGCAAAGAAGCGGGTGCTTATGGCAAGCATACGCGTGGACTTTTCCGCGTACACCAATTTAACAAGCTAGAAATGTATATTTTCTGCTTGCCAGAGCAGTCCAAGGATATGCACGAAAAACTCCGCGCTATCGAGGAAGAAATTTGGCAAGAGTTAAATATCCCGTATCGCGTAATCAATATTGCGGCCGGCGATCTTGGTGCGCCAGCTGCCAAGAAATACGATATAGAGTATTGGTCGCCAGTTGATCAAAAGTATCGTGAGCTCACTAGCTGTTCTAACTGTACTGATTTCCAAGCGCGCAGTCTAAATATCCGAGTGCGTCGTGAAAATGGCGAAATCGAAGTCGTACATACTTTAAATGGTACTGCTATCTCTCTAGCGCGCACTATGGTGGCCACTATCGAGAATTACGCTGAGAAAGACGGCAAGTTAAAAGTTCCTGAAGTATTAAAGCCATATCTAGGTGGAGCAGACGAAATTTAGATGCTAGGTGGAGATAGTACAGCCAAACCACCAAAGCCAAAGAAGCATTTTCAATTTAAATCCGTTGTAGCTTTGGCTAATCGTAAGTTGCCGGTGCAATTTGCGGCTATTGTCTTGGCTAGCTCGACCTTAGTCTCGGCTTTGCTAGGTATCTTCCGCGACCGTTTACTAAATTCATACTATCTCGATACTTACCCTACTGGCATCGATGCCTATACGGCAGCTTTTACGATTCCAGATTTTCTCTTTTTCATTTTGACATCGGGCGCCCTAGCAGTTTCTTTTATTCCAGTATTTAATCAACGTTTAATCGCTGGCAACAAGAAATCTGCTTGGGAGCTCAGCTCGAGCTTGCTAAACTTGATGGCAATTTTGACTTTAGCTGCCTCGATTCTGATCATAATTTTCGCTGACCCGCTCGTACGCTATATCGTAGGCCCCGGCCTAGACGAGTCGGGTATGATTTTGGCGATTAATATGATGCGCGTAATTGCTATCAATCCGTTCTTGTTTTCTATCTCGACGATTCTATCTAGCGTACAACAAGCATTAGGGCGATTTGTCTTTTATGCGCTAGCTCCAGCTCTCTACAATGTCGGTATTTTAATTGGTATTGTATGGTTTACGGGGGGTATCAATATCTTTGGTATACAGCTTTTTGAAGGCGGTATTATGGGAGTGGCACTTGGCGTAGTACTAGGTGCAGTTTTGCAACTTCTTGTTAGCTTAATTGGGCTGGTAGGATTAGGCTTTGATTACGAATTTAGAATTAACTGGAAGAATCAAGGTTTTCGCTCAGTGCTAAAACTACTACCAGCTCGTTCGCTCGATCAAGGCGTTGATTATCTTAATACCATTGTTACTACCAACCTATCTTCGCGCATGGGCGCGGGCGCACTGCGCTCTTATAATCAAGCATCAAGTTTGTCGCAAATGCCGGTAAGCCTGATCGGCGTGGCAATTTCCACCGCCTTCTTTCCAAAACTAACCGAAGAACTTGGCGAAGGCAAAGACGAGGCCTTCCGCAAGACTTTTCGTACAGCCCTAAACACAATCATCTGGATTTCCATGCCGATTGCAATTATCGCCTTCTTTGCCCGTGGGTATGTAGTGAGTTTTATTAAAAACGGTGGCGATGTGCTAATCTCGTCAATTCTGGCTACGCTCGTAATTTCAATTTTCGCAAATTCAGTCTTTCATATTGCTACGCGGGGATTTTATGCGCAGCAGGACACCAAGACTCCATTTATCGTGTCAATCGTTGCAGTGGGCACTACTATTATCCTTGCGATAGGTCTAAGCTTATTAGGTTGTGGACCCGAAGGATTAGGCTGGGCGCAATCAATTGGCGCGGTCTTAGAAGTTGTGATTTTACTAACCTTATTGCAGCGTCGCAGCGGCATGAAACTACTAAACAAAGATTTTTGGCATAACTTTATGAAAGTTTGTGTGGCGACTATTATTACTGGGTGTATCGCTTATTCCATGACTAAATTCTTCCCATTGATGGCAACCGACGACTCATTCTTTATTATCTTCCCGAAATTCTGTCTAATTACCGCCGTCTCTTTGCTGTCATATATTATTGCAGGATGGTTCTTAGGGCTCGAACAAGTGCGGCCAATTATCGAACGCGTGAAGAAAGCCTTGTCTAAGAATTTAGAATAAAACAAACTTGTGCTATAATTAAAACATGGACATTTTTGAAGCACTGCTTTTGGGATTTATACAAGGTATTACCGAATTTATTCCGGTTTCATCGTCGGGGCACTTAGAGATTGCACGGCAAATTTTTAGTTTTCCCAGCGAGAACTTCCATCTATTTTTGGAGTTTATTAATCTCGGCACATTGTTGGCGCTATTATTTTATTTCCGTAAACGCATTTGGAAAATTATTCAGGACATTTTTCGCGAACGCAATTATAAACTTGCAATTAATATCGTAATTACTTGTATTCCAGCAGGGTTGGCTGGGCTGCTTTTGGGCGATTTAATCGAAAACAATGATTTCTTTAATTCTATTTTTACTGTAGCGGCGGCCATGGGTATTGTCGGCTTAATTATGATTTTGATTGATAAGATACCGCACATGTCAAAACTAGAGAGCGAAAACCATCTCACTCCATGGCGAGCATTAGTTATTGGCCTATTGCAAACCTTCGCCCTAATCCCAGGCACATCGCGCTCTGGTACTACAATTATTGCCGGTCGCATAGTAGGACTTAATTCGGAAGATGCCGCAGAATATTCTTTCTTAGCGAGTATTCCGATTATGTGCGCAGTTTGTTTACGACTATTCTTATCAGATACTGGTCGGACCTACTTTACCGAAAATATCGGCTTGGTCCTGCTAAGCAACCTAGTTGCATTAGTTGTAGGATGGTTGTCATTAGTTTTCGTACTTGGTTATCTCAAAAAACCAAAATCCCTACAGAGTTTTGGCAAATACCGCGTAGCGGTAGCTTGTCTTGTAATCGGCACGATGCTGATTTTAGTTTAAGTCTAAATTACTTTCTCTACGCTTTGCTACGGCAGCACGGTTATCGTCGCGATCAAAACTGTCTTGATATTTCTCCGCAAAGAGATAATCGAGAATTTGCGCAAAACAGAGCATGCCAACTAGTTTTTCGGAACGGTCTACCACTAACATTAGTTGGCTGCCAGTACGTACGAAAGCCTTGAGTGCAGTTTCTAGGCTATAATCCGCCCGAATATAAAACACACGTGCGTCCATAATATTAAAAGCTTGCTTAGTCTCCTTCACGTCCAAACTATTCAGCATAGCAGTTTGCAAAGTACCAATTACATGTTGATTACCATCTACTACTGGGAAGTGTGTAAACCCAGATTTGTACAAACGATCAAGCACCAGCGGACCAAGCGTCTCGTATTTATCGACAAA
>CAZUNS010000036.1:0-5992 GCA_964621655.1 uncultured Candidatus Saccharibacteria bacterium
TTCAACCACTCGGCCACGCTTCCAGAATTATTATACCATACCAACAATGCTTTTTCTAGTACTTAACTTTATGTACCAAAATCAAACAAGTCCACCATCTACACTAGTTAGTCTTGCGTTTTCTCAAAATCATGTGTTGCACACCTTCAGTGCTATCTGGATAATTACCAAATTTCTCGCCTTCAGGACGAAATCCCATTACACTATACGATTTGCTCGCCCACGGATGGCTATCTAAAACGTCCAAATGCAATTCATGGTAATCTGGGTTATCAATCAACGTTTGCATCATTTTTTTGCCAACATTCTGCGAACGATAGTCGTCGCGTACGCCGACAAACTCAAGTTCGGCAGTACCTGGCATCATTTCGCCCGTGATTTTTGGCATATAAATTCGGTTGGCACGGTCAAAATTCTCCGGCATTTCTATACCCGTTGTTTTGAATTTAGCTTCCATGGCGTCAGCATCCCATGGCTTGCAATCGGCATCGCGATAAACTAAAATTCCTGCAATATTACCATCTTCATCTTTGGCCACCAAAGTTTTGTCGTACGAAAACAATACATTCGGATCATCCGAGAATAAAATCTCTGCGAACTGCTTAGCGCGTTCTTTATCACCAAAGAAATCGGGGCAAATATATTGGTCGGTGAGATAAATTGCTTCGCCCGCCTGACCTAAATTATCTGTAGCAGAAAGTTTTTCAACGCTAATATTACTGGGCAACTTTTCGCGATCAAATGTTTCATCTGGATTAAAATCAGGCATCTTTGTCAAAATATCCCATTCTGTGTCATCGTTACTTTGTGATAGTTTTTCGTACATTTAAACTCCTTGAACGAATAATCATAAACATGTTTTCGCGGCGAATCTCCACTATATTAATTATAACATTAGATAGCTATAAATATCTCGTATTCGGTTAAGTGTAGCAAAGCAGAACAGTAGTAGGGCTTGACAAAACATAGCTATCTATGTTATCATAGTCAATGAAAGTAAGTTAATTTTGACAGAATAATACAAAGTCAACAACTTTAGAACCTTGAAAGGAGAAAATAAGCAATGGATAAGAACGCACTCGCACCTTTTCTTGTGCAGCAAGCTTGTGCTTCTGGGCAGTCTCTGCTGAAGGTACAACAGTTTGCGCGAGAAGCTGGTATTAGCCTGAACGACGATGAAGAATTCATAATCACTCTAAATCAGCTCAAGCAAGCTTTTCCGGAGCTGGGCAGCGAAATGGAAACCGTTATGCGCGAAGCAATTAATTCTGGCACTCCGAACAAATCGCCCATTCTGACCATTCCGCATAATCCTGTAGCTCCTACGAATAGCATCATTCCTAACGTAGCGACAGGGGAAGATGTCTTCCGTCAGCTGAAAGCTGCGGTGCGAGATGGCACGGCTCGGGAGCAATTTCCGGTCGGCACACTTATTCAGGATACTTGGACGGATGTCAAGACTGGTTTGGCGTACGACATGCCCCTGCGGATCGTAGATTATCGTAAGATGATGATTGATGGTCTGTTGCGTAATACTGCTACTTTGTTACGCCAGTACGTTTTGCCCAAGGAACGGATTTTTGATGATAGCACTACCGATTATTGTATCGCTCAGATTAGGAGCTATCTGAGGGGGCATTATGCACAAGGTTGCTCCAAAGAACTTTTGGAAGTGGCGGTTACGAGTAACATTACCGTCAATAGCGAACGGCTGAAGGATCAGTTCTTCTTGCCGGCGCCGGAAGAGCTGGGTGTTATCATTCCTGGGCTTAACGATTACTCGCAGTGTGCAAAGTGGGAGTATTTCCGTGATACACCGGAGTCGTGGGATAGTTATTGTGAGAAGCGCATTTTTACCACTCCCGATGATTCGAGGCGTTATGTGTGGTTGCGGTCGCGCTACAACAGCAGTCTTGTTTGCTACGTGAGCACCCTTGGCCGTGCCTACAGCAACCCCCCGAGCAACAGTTATAGTGTTCTCGCGGCTTGCAAGATTGCTTAATTTTCTCATCACCGCCCCTTCTAGGGGCGGTTTTTAAAGTTACTGGTGGAAGTATTTGGAATTAAATTCTAAAAAATTATAATATTTTTGGAGAATATTAAAAAATGGTACTAAATTCATTAAAATCCTGGTATCAAAATCCTTAAAAATCTGGTACTAAAATCCTTAAAAATACCGGCCATGAGCCTAGGCCTATAATTCATCTCGGCATCAACTCGCACGATTTCGAGTTGTGTGCCTGCGAAATTCTGATTTATTTTAACTGAAGATCTAGCGTATGTTTCTTTTTGCTAATTTTTATTTCGGTTATGTTGTACTTGAAGGTTGAACTTAGGAAATCTATCTTGACAAAATGCGCTAAGTGTGCTAGTATGAAAATAAGTGTAATTATCAAAAAACAAAAATTAATCAAAGGATATAGAATGAATTTAAACTCAGCCCCTAAGTCTGCCGAGCAGCCTAATTCTGCGGCCGATAATCCCTGGTCAGACCTAGCCGATGAAGCACCCGACTGGCAAACTCTAACAGAGCAGCGGGGCACCGTCGAGACTGCAGAGAAACCTTCCACGGCTGCAAAAGTGGCAGCCCTTTTAGGCGAAGATTGGCCAGAAGCATCCCGACCCCAGCTTAGTGAATCGGAGCGTCGATTCCAAGTCGACCGTGAAGGAGTTGATATTGCTTTGCACGCGCTTGGTAGCGCCGCCCGCGGGAATCTAGCTCCTGACGATAGATTCGAAGTCGAACTATCCCTAGATATTCTCGATGAAGTTAGCGAACAGCTTAATGATGAAAAGAACGATGAGACTGCTTACGACATTCTCGAAAGCATGGTTCAAAAGTATGACCGTCTTGCCGATAAGGCTCCGACCCGTGATCGTCGTCGAAAGTATCTCGCTATGGCGCAAATTGCCAACAAACAGAGAGACCGTTTCGATGACTGGAAAGCTCTTGATCGGGCCAAAAACACCCCTAAATCCAAGCTTGCAAAAGCTTTTGACTTAGACACTTCGTCTATCGTTTAGCTTGCTTTTGCCTTATATTTCTGTGGACTTTTGCTGATGTGATTTCGAGACGTGCGCTACTTGATTAGCTGCTAAGCTGCTACATTGACGATTTCTCAAAAATGGCGCTACTAAGCAGTGGCGCCATGTTTTATAGTTTCAATTACGAAAAAGGGAAAGCCCCGCTCACTAGGAGCGGGGCAGGGTGTGAAGTAGGCTTTTTATATGAGATTTTTAGCTGTTACGGGATGGAGGGTGTAAAGTGCTTTGGGAAATCGTACTCTTCGGTACTCACCTTTAGTCATAATCTTACCTAATATTTCATTAGGCAGCTATGTCTCAAACTCATCTTTTTGCACAAGATCTTCTCCCATCTCACCAGTCCGAATGCTGGATCTCGATATTAGAACTGTGCTAGTAACCCTGCCTACTTCCTTGCCAACTGGGTTTTGAAATGATACGTGGAGATGCTTTGTAAGGTGCTTTTGGGAACTTAATCGCGGATCTTGCCGCTACATCTTTCCAGACCACTTTGTTAACGAAGTTGTTCCCATCTCTTAGCAACAATGGCTTGAGACTTCAACAACGTTCTAGTATCATCTATCATCAAAACGATGATAATTACATTGTAGCACACATTGTGGAAAAAGTCAATAGCCTTTATGGATAAATTATCATATTCTGGCCTATTTTGCAAACATAACAGATATGGACAGATGTAATAGTGTTGTAAAAAATACAACATTTTAGCGTAATAATGACTTTTTATTCACTTATAAAATGCTTTGTCGCGGGCTTTTATTATATAAAAAAATATAGTATTCTTGGAATTTGTGAAAAAGCTAATGATTTTGGTATAATTTAGAATTTGGCGGCTGATATATCTCAAAAAAGAGGAGGTAAGCGTGCTTTGCAGATTACGACACCTAGATTGATTAAATAATCTCTCTATATTCTGCAAGGGATTCCGGTCCTAAGCATCTTTGCACTCCTCGCATGGGTCACAAAAAGAACCCATAGAACACATTATACTACCAGCCTAGTAAAACTCCTAGACTTGACACAAGCGGAGTTTTACTGTTGTGTACGGCTGCGCCAGCTGATGTATTCCTGGATAACGGGGATTTTGCTGAGGTATTTGTTCCACATGCCGATTAGGCCTTTGCGGGTGTCGCTGGGGTCGCCGTAATTACCAGATTGGGTGCTGTATTCATAAAGTGGGGTGGCCATATCGCCGGCATTCATCCAGTCGCGGCGGCAGCCGGTAGAAGTAAGCGGGGAAATAATCTCAATTTCGCCTAGCCAAGCGCGACCAAGGTCGTCGTTACAGAAGAGCCAAATTTGCTGTTTGTCGTTGGATGAGAAAGCATTAGCGATAACTTGGCCGGCTAAGACGGAATAAGTTAAGAAATGGACGGTGGGGGCTTGGAAATTGGGTGCTAAATCGGCATTGATAGAGATGAGCTGCGGAGCGTTTTTGTTTCTGCCGGATGGTTGCCAATTTGTAAGAAGCGGGGAATGATCGACTTCTTGATAAAAGTCGCCCCGGGCCTGTCCGCGGGACAGGGCTTCGCGATATTCTTGCTGGGTGCTATAGGCCATGGCGGTGCCAGCAAAGAGAAAATCGGGGTTGACGGTGGTGATTTCGCGGAAACCATAAGTTTTGACGAGTTCGGATAAAACTTGCTGGAGAGCGGTGGGTAAAACCGTCGACATTGGTCCGAAAGCTTCGCCGATTTGTGTCATGCCTTCGCCGCGTGGTCCGCGGATAATATCTGGCGCGTAATGCCACAGGCCCGTACGGACATTGATGTGATAGCTGCGAACTTTAGCGGTAGGGCCCGAAGAAACATAAGCGAGAATTGCACCGCGACCGTCGCTGAGCTGGAAAGGTGGCGAGAAGGTGAAGGTCTGATTTTCTAAGACGAATTCGTAAGTCGGTACTAGGCCGCTAGCTAGTAGATTGGTGATGCCTAAACGGTACTCGGTGCCGCCTTGCAGCCAAGGGTCGCCATTGATAATGGCGTGGTTTAGGATCTCGTTGCTGCGCTCGGTGCCGATAAGAGTGACGCCAGGGATATCCGTAGATGAAGGCTGGGTGGGCGTGGGTTCGGTAGGGGTGGCTTGGCGTTCTTCGTTGATGATTTCGGTGAGAGCGGCTTCGTCGGGGGATGTGGTGTCTGGAGTCGGAGCTTCGGCAGCATCTGTATTATTACTGAGTAATTGCAGTTGTTGATAATAAGCGAACTGTTGACCGTAGAGCTTGTTTTCTAAGCTATCCATGGCGCGTTGATAACTCTGGAGCTGGGCGTTGGTAGCTTGGTCTTTGATGCCGTCGATAAATTTGGTGCGGAATTTGGCAAAGTCTAGGGGCGTGCGGTAATCGGGCTGGTCTTTGAGTGGCTTAGCAAGGAGATGCTCGAGATCGGCGACGCTGACGGTTTGCCAGTTATTGGCGTTGTGGCCGGTAGCGACGGCCAGGATTTGTTTCTCGCGCGGTTCGCTGGTGATTTGCTGGAAGATTTGGGCGGGAGTGGCGTTACCGTCTTGTAAGGGTGTAGGGATATGTTGTAATAATTGATTGATTTGCGTTGCGGAGATTGTGCCGCTGGCTAGAGCCTGACTTATCTGCTCGCGCTGCTCGGGCGTGATGGCGGGATTGCTGGCAGTAAGGGCTTCGGGGGATTGATTGCTAATGAAATAATTGATGATTTTGTCTTGAATCATCTCATCGGCGTTTGCAAGTGCGGCCGCACTAAGTAAATTATCTTCAATCTTTTTGCTCGGCCCTTGGCCTTTTTGGCTATTTCGCCCACTCAAAAATTTCCCAAACATAAGCTTATTATAACAGATTTTTTCGTGGTTATGCTATAATAGTGATAATTAAAGGAGAGTATTATGGAAGGTCCAAAGGATGGGAATGGAAGCGTGGATCTAGGCGCGGAGAAGCAGGTGAAGCCGGAAAACCAGGCTTTGGCGACGTCGAGTA
>CAZUNS010000036.1:6092-7453 GCA_964621655.1 uncultured Candidatus Saccharibacteria bacterium
CGACGAAGCAGACGAAGCCGATTAAGCATCATCAGGGTAAGAAATTGGTTTGTGTTCTGAGTTTGGTGGCGACTTGTATTCTGTTGATGGGGGTGAGTTTTATGGTGGGGAATTTGCTGAGTCGTCATGATCAATCGAATGATGCACTTGATGCGGAGATTTCTGGGAAGCCCCAAGATCAACTCTATAGTGATGGTACGCCTGCTCCAGCGACGCCAATTGCGCAGCCAGCTTTGGCATCGGAAAACGACCAACTGGCCTTAGCCTTTCTAAAATTGCATAATGATGGGCAGAATTCTTGCTATAGTCCGCTCTCAATTCGTTATGCGTTGGAGATGCTGCGCGAAGCTACGGGTGGGGAAACGCGCGCGCAAATTGAGAATTTGCTTGGTGATGTTTCGCTCAAGCGTTATGATAACGTGGCAGATCATTTGAGTTTGGCGAATTTGTTTTGGGTAATGAATGGCTTGCAGGATAACATTAAGGCGGAATTTCGGGAGACGATTAGTAATAAGTTTGGTGCGACTTTGATGGTGGATACTTTCCAGAATGCTGACAATATTAATAAGTGGGCGTCGGATAATACTTTTGGTTTGATCCAAAAACCGCTGAGCGATGCAGATGTGGAAGGGATTCAGGCGATGCTGGCGAATGTTCTAGCGATTGATATGAACTGGCAGCTGGAATTTGATAAAGATTTGACTGCTCCGGCAATCTTTGGCGATTATGACAAGGAGGAGTATGTCGAGACTTTGCATATGGACAAGAATAGTGAGCATCTTTATTATAATTTTGATCCGTCGGCGACGGTTTTTGCGTCGGATTTGAAGGAATATGATGGTACGCGGTTGCAATTTGTGGCAATTCGGCCGATGACGGATTTGCAGAGTTATATTGATAATGTAACAGTGGCGGATATTAATGAGCTGATTGCGGGGCTGAACCAAGCTTTGCCGGCTAATGATACTTATACTTTGAATTTTAACGCTTATATTCCGAAATTTGAGATTACGGGTGGTACGGATACTTTTGTGGAAGATTTGCAGGAATTGGGGATTAAGGATGCCTTTAGTGCTAGCGATGCGGATTTCTCGGGTATGACTGATCAGGATGGATTCTTTATTAATAATGGCACGCACAAGACTAAGATTGACTTCTCTGAAGAAGGAATTCGGGCGGCTGCGGCGACGCTGATAGGCGGCAAGGGTGCGGGCGGGCCGTTTAAGCCGTATAATGTAATTAATATTACAGTGGCGATCGCTGATCCGTTCCTATATATTATTCGGGATGTAGAGAATGGTGAGATTTGGTTTTCTGGTGCGGTCTACAACCCTACGCCGGCGGAAGACCCGTATAGGTAA
>CAZUNS010000037.1:0-7300 GCA_964621655.1 uncultured Candidatus Saccharibacteria bacterium
TTGATATTATGGTGGATGATACACCAGGTATGGTGGTGTTGTCGAGTTTCGACCCCATTCGCCGCCAAGTCGCTCGTTATGCTTTGGAACGTTTAATGAAAGATGGTCGGATTAATCCTAGCTCAATCGAGGAATCGGTAGCCAAAGCAGAACGCGAAATCGAGAAGGAAGTTGTCCGTGCTGGCGAAGATGCCGCGCGCGAAGTAGGTGTAGTAGGTATTCCACGCGAATTACTGCACTTGCTGGGCGAACTAAAGTTCCGTACTAGCTATGGTCAGAATGTCTTGTTGCACTCCGTAGAGATGGCACATATTGCAGGTATGATTGCCGAAGAAATTGGTGCTAATAAGCGCGTCGTAAAGACGGCAACACTCTTGCATGACATTGGTAAAGCTGTCACGCACAAGATTGAAGGCAAACACGCCGAGATCGGTGCTGAGCTGGCCAAGAAATATGGCATGCCCGACGAAGTTGTACATGCCATGGCGGCACATCACGACGATATCGAGCCAACGACTCCCGAAGCGGTAATTGTCAAAATCGTTGATTCAATTTCGGCGGCTCGTCCTGGTGCACGGAATATCTCGGCTGAGAACTTCGCCGAGCGTATGCGTGATTTGGAAAACATTGCGACTTCCTTCCCAGGTATCGACAAGGCTTATGCGATTTCCGCTGGTCGCGAAATTCGCGTAGTAGTAGAGCCAAAGCAAATTGATGATCTGTCGGCGCTCAAGCTCGCTCGTGATATTGCAAACAAAATTGAAGCCACGATGTCTTATCCTGGCGTAATCAAAGTTAATGTGATTCGCGAAACTCGAGCCGTCGAATATGCCAAGTAATTCCGCAAAAAAATCGATTCGTAAATCCAAAATACCGACTAATACTTTAATCAAAGTAGTCGTAATTGGCATGCTGGTAATTGCGCTACTTGTTTATCTGGTTTGGGACGTGATCGCTAGTGGCCCGCTGATGCAGTTATTAAATAACCGCGACCAGCTAGTAGAAATCATGCGTAGCATGGGGATTTGGGCACCGTTTTTCTATATTCTGTTGCAAATTGTACAAATCGTCGTCGCGCCAATTCCCGGGCAAATCGTTGGCGGTGTGGGCGGATTTCTCTTTGGACATTGGGGAATTCTTTGGACGGCAATCGGTAGCTTTATTGGGTTCTGGTTGGTTTTTGTAATTGCGCGTAGATTTGGTCGACCTTTACTAGAAAAGATTTTCAAAAAATCAGCAATCGATAAATTCGATTTTATCATCAATGCCAAGGGTGCGGCGTTTATTCTCTTTGCAATTTTTCTGCTGCCAGGATTCCCAGATGATATAGTTTGTTACATTGCTGGATTGACCAAACTTTCGATTCGGCGTTTAATGGTGATTGCTATTCTTGGGCGTTTACCAACCATCGTAGTCACGAATTTCATCGGCACTGGTCTCGGCGAGAATAACATTGGTCTAGTAGCAGCTCTCTCGATAATCGGCGTAATTATCCTAGGAATCTTCACCTGGAAACGCGAAGCAATTATCAAAATCATGAAGCGTGGAGAAGGAAATTCCAAGCAATCTGACTCTAAGACCACTAATCCTGACAAAAACTAATAATTATATAAAGCCGGTAAGTCGATTAAATCTTGCAGACTTTTAAGTTGTTCGCCGTCTACGAATTTTAGCCGCAAATTACTAGCATCAGGACGGCGCAAAAGTTCGACGTATTCGTCAAAGCTCAATTCCAAAACATCGATCTTTTCACCAGCATCAAGATGCTGCGCACCCTGATCCAAAAACTCAGTAGCCAAGAAGGTATAAGTAATCCAGTTAATTTTGGCATACGGTTGTTTAGCGTTAATTAGTTTCCAATTCGCAAATCTCATACCAGTTTCTTCAAGCAATTCGCGCTGAGCGCCAGCTAGCTCGTCTGTGTCATCCTTGTCAATGCGCCCGCCCGGGTAAGCATAAAACCAATCTTCGCGGGGTTGTTTTTGGTGAGTAATGATAATTTTATCGTCTTTAATCGCAATAACTATGGCCGTATCAGCGCGGTCCAACATTTCAAAAGTCTCGATACTACCATCGAACATTTCTTGTGGCCATTGGTAAACGTCAAAGATTTCACCCGAGAATTTCAACTCGGCTTGCTTTGGGATTAGCTTGGTATTTTGGGGAATAAACTTACGCATGTACATATACAATATATTATATCGCAATTATAGCGGATTTGGCTGTCTGGCTAAAAATTGAAAACTTTAAGGCTAATCGGGTATAATAGAATTAATATGTTTAGTGATGATACGATTATGCCTGGCGAAAGAGTCGGAGAATATAATAATTCAGAAAAACGTGGCGAATATGCCGATCGCTGGGAAAACGCGATGACGGGAGATGATGTGCCAGAGTTTGCCGGCGAATGGGGCTATGGCGAGAATGACGCGGTCAGTCCAGAAGTGCCAACCGTGGATGTAAGTAAAAATATTCAAGGTAACACTATTAATGGCGATTCTAAACTTAGTGGTGCTAGTCAGCTAACTAGTTATGGATTTGACACGGCAAGCCGAATGTATGGCATCAATACTGTACTCGAAGCGATTGTCGAAACGGATGAGACTGGCCTGGATGCTGACAACCCAATCGATGCGATCTATGCTCGTTTAACGCCAAATCCAGACGAACGCAAATATCTGTATCAAGAAATTCAGAAAGAAAACGTAGATAGTAACCCGTACGATACGATAGGACAAGAATCGTTACTTGGCATGACCGCAGACGGACAGTTTTATGATAAGACGGCCGCAATTCCGCAAGCCGAGCAGACATCAGTGGACGCGATTCGGTCGATGCGTAGAGTACTGGAAATGTTAGAGACTAGTGAACGCTTTGCTGATGTGCGGACGCGTGCTGCCGAGCAAGGCAAAACCGTAGTTGAATACTTAGTTAGTGACGAAACTAATCCGACTTTATCGCATTTGCTAAATCGCATCGGCGATGCCATGTCGGAAGATGACGTCGAAGAACTTGTCGAAGAATTAGAAACCGAAGCGAATGGTGGGGAAGTTATTAATAACAATGCCGTCGAAGGCACCGACGTTGATTCAGTAACTGCCGAAACGCACAACGATGATCCATGGAGTATCGTATCGGAAATGGCGATTGATGACCAAGAGACTACCGTATATTGATTTTGCGCCATAACATCACAGCAAGTTCATCATAGCATAAGCAACAAACGGGCTAGCATAAATCGTAAGATAAATCAGCGTAATCCATGGCTGATATTCTACATAAAATTCCCTAAACGATAAAGACCACGGGTGTTTAACGAGAACCCAACCCACCAAATCAAAGACAACTGTCAAAGTTCCCCAAACCAGCGAAGTTACTACGACGTCGGATAAATCAACATTTTCTAGTCCATGTAGATAAAGAAAAGCAAAGATCGGGAAGATAATAATATTGTAGAGCGGATGCCACGGTTTTGTCTTTTCGTAAGCTTCGCCCATGCCAGCACTTTCTTTCATAGATTTCATTTTCAGAACTTTGATATTAAAAATCGTATGTAATACGCCAATGCAAGTAACAATAAAATACGCCGCCCAGTAGCATAGCATTGATAACCCAAAGTTTTCCATAAGCTCTCCTTAATTTTATCGTTTAATTGGCAAATCTTTGCACGTATCGAGCACGATTTCTTTTAACTTTTCTTTATCATCAATATCATCAACTAAATACATTGGTTTTGCATTTTTGTATGGTATTTGCTCCGACATTCCGTATTTTTTATTGCCATCAACAATTTTAATAAGCAGCCTATCGTCGTATATTCCACCAAACAACACTCCATTACAATAAAGCAAATATTCTCCCATCATAGGTCGGCAGGTAATATTATCTAATAAGCTTAATTGTTCTAGTATAAAATCCCGATAATCTTTTGTGGTGGCCATTATATTACGCTCCTAAAATGAATTACTTAATCTCAAAATTTCCTGTTTTCAAATCGCAATAATATCTACCACTTATAGCAGTAAATTTTAAAACACAATAATCTGGATCTGTTACTCCTTTTTTATAAAACATGGTGTCGCCATTTCTCCAAATCATATTTTTGGTTGCTTGGTCAGTCAAAACTTCTATTCGACCCTTCAACATAACTCCCACATATTTAATTAGTCCTTTGTGATAAAAGTAAATACAAGCTTTTGGGTTTTCTCTGTATTGTTTAACTTTCGTAGACGAAGTATTAGTAGAAAAGTAAAACTCTTTCAGCCCGACTCTTTTTCTGGGCTTTAGCATTGCTCTTACGTTCGGATATTTTTCATCATCAATCGAACAAAGTAAACTTACTTTTTGTCTAGCAATAAAATTCTCAATCTTCTTTAAGTCCATAGTATCTTACCCGATTTCTCTTATTATATCATCTAATTAGCACCTAATACTATAACAATCCGCCAGATTAGGATAAAATAGAGATAATGAATCTTCGTTTACCAATTTCGCACACCCAAGTAGTGCCATCTCGAGAGAGCCAGCCTTTAGAACCGTCTCATCAAACCTTTTACCATGCAACTTATCTTTCGCCGCTCGGTCAAATTACGCTCGCTGCCAGTGATGATGCGCTCATTGGACTCTGGTTTGATGGTCAAAAACATTTTGCCAAAACTCTTCCAGCTAATTCGCTTATCAACACAGAAAATCCAATACTCCGCCAGACCAAAACTTGGCTCGATGCTTATTTCTGTGAAGAGAATCCTGACCCCCGTGATATCCCACTTTGTCCTAGTGGCACTTCCTTTCAGCTTATTGTTTGGCAAATTCTTGCCACTATCCCGTATGGTCAGGTCGTCACTTACGGCGAGCTCGCTCACCAAGTCGCCCAAAAACTCCACAAACCCAAGATGTCTGCCCAAGCCGTCGGCGCCGCGGTTGGACGTAATCCTATTTCCATCATTATCCCTTGTCACCGCGTTGTTGGCACCAAGGGTGCTTTAACGGGTTACGCCGGTGGGTTAGACAAGAAGCGCCTTCTGCTTCAGTTGGAAAATTCGCTAACCTAATCATAGAATAAACTTAGTGATGATGGTGATGCGCGTGAGTCGTAGAGCTGACTTTGGGTTCGCAATGTTGCTCCGCGCAAATTTCGGTGGGGGATTCGATCTCGATCGTGGTATGCGCAATATTATACTTAGCCAATTCTGCCCGCACGGATTGTTTAATTTTCTGCGCATCGCCAGTACTTACGACGTGCAATGTAGCGTAGTTTTGGTAGCCATCCATACTCCAAACGTGCATATGATGTACGCCCTGAACATTAGGAATTTTGAGCAAGTGTTTTTCTAATTCGGAAAGGGAAATATCACGGGGAGTCTTTTCAAGAAAGACGTCCATAGTGCTAAGAAAGTTATTGAGCGCACTTTTAAAAATAAAGACAGCAACACCAATTGAGAGAATTGGGTCAATAATACTAAAATCAGTAAAGCGCATTACAATCGCGCCAATCAAGACCACTGCCCAGCCCAAAACATCCTCCAACATATGCAGATTGACTGATTTTTGATTAAGCGAATTACCATCACGAGTAAACCAAGCGGCGAGAAAATTCACTACCAATCCAATGATGGCCAAAATAATCATTCCGTCGTAATGAATTTCCACTGGGTTAATAATCCGGCGAATCGCGCTATAAATGACGAAGATTGACCCGATCAAGAGAATTACGGTCGTGATGAGACTACCAAGCACAGAAAATCTTTGATAGCCGTAACTGTATTTCTCGTTGGGCTGCTTTTTACTTTTGCGCTCCAGAAAATACGATACTCCTATACTCATCGCATCGCCAATATCGTGAATTGCATCCGAAACAATGGCCACGCTACCCGTAAGTGATCCACCAACAAACTCGTAGACCGAAAAACTTAAATTTAGTAAGAAAGCAATCAGAATATTTCTTTCTGATTTGTGTTTTTGTCGCATAAAAATCTCGCTTATAATTAAAAGTTAATAATAGGTTTATCAATGATTTAAATCAGAAAGGCTATTTTTTTCTACGTGCGGACAATAACGGAAGTACAACTCATCATAATTATAGGCGGTACGATAACGCATGTCAAGCTGCGATTTGCAGAATTACGAATACTGTGGGTAATGTCTACTTATTTGGGCAAGCAAATTATAATTAAATTATTTTCCGCAATTCTTTTTGTGGGCTTTTAGTTTTTTCATTGCCCAGTCGTAGTGGCTCGGCATCACAGAAATAAAATAACTGCCGAGATTAGTTGTGCCGGTCCAGTCATAAAAGCCTTTCTCAAACAGCTCTTGATCGCTAAACTTATCAACCAATTTTAAGACATCGGCGTGCGATTGCTCAAACATCTTTCGGGCTTCCGCTTCGCTAGTGTTTTGGTGCCTTTCCCAAAGCACCACATTCATATCGCCATAAGTTTTCCAAGTGTACGGCTCTATCAAGAATTGCTTGTTTAACTTTTTCTCCACATTATTCTCAACAAAATCCAACATCATCTGGTGCCACTCATACAAATGAATATAAATGTCGCGCACATTTTTGTCACGGCTCCAATGCCGCTCAGACTTCTTCGGATCAGCAGAAAAATCAAACTCGGTTGTTTTCTCAATTTCGCTCATACTATCTATCATATCCAACAACTTCTGATAGTTCTCGGTGGCAGATTCTTGCAATTCAGCTTTACTTTTTGCACGCGGCATAAATAATAAATTCCCTAAATTATGATTTATCTTTGTCTATTATAACATCTTTACCAGCTTCAGCTAGATTATGGCTTGGCGTAGTTTACTCGGATATAACAACTTTTCTACAGAGAATTATTTTTTATTCTTCGACATTACAAGTCATGATCATGCGAGAAGGCGCAAAATCATGTTTTTTGTAAAACTCAATAGCCTGGCTATTCTGGGAATTAACTGTTACGTTAATTTTCTCAACATGTTGTTCTTGGCAGAATTTTTTAAAAGTCTCAAAAAGCTTGCTTCCAATACCTTGTCCGTGCATAGATTCTTCAACATATATATTATTCAAATTAGCCATGACCGTGCCGCGTGCAGCATCGGCTGGTGGAATTTGGATATTACCAATCAAAAAACCAACCGCTTTACTGTCTATGAAAGCTAGTAGTACATAGCGATTATTAATCGCTTCCCGATAAACACGTTCGCCGGCTTCCGTAAATGGCCAGTCAAGCTTCAATGTGTCATCCCAGCGTTGTTGTTCGTATTTAAGCAAACCATAGCCAAGCTGCTGAACCACTGATAAATCTTCTATTTTTGCACG
>CAZUNS010000038.1:0-7293 GCA_964621655.1 uncultured Candidatus Saccharibacteria bacterium
TTGGAGGCGGTTCTTGATTCTACTTACAAAACAAAAACGACACCGCGAGGGTGTTCAGACAAATTAGTATTATAAAACACAGCTACGCTATATTCATATACAAACACTTGTCGCCTCACGGTGTCGTGCATATATATGAATATAGTATAAAAACAAAATGGCGTAACCAAGTTTTGTTTAACTAATTGTCTGAACGCTTCTATTATACCATACTTTTTGCTTATGCAAGGGTATTTTATCTTCGTTCAAAACTAATTTCACCCAAGAATACTCATTGTCTCATAATAATGACACCATAATGCGGTAGTAATGTTTAATGATTATATTTGAGAAAAGCAAGCTGACTCACAGAGTGTATAAATATGCTATACTTATACTATGAAACGGTTGGTGATTATAGATGGGAAGTCAGTGTTTTATCGGGGATATTATGCGATGGGGGCGCTGTCGACTAGTGATGGCACGCCAACTGGTGGGGTTTATGGATTTGCGGCGATTGCGATGGAGATCGTGCGGCAGCTTGCTCCGACGAAGGTAGTAGTGGCTTGGGACTCGCGGACTTCTACCGCCAAGCGTAAGGCGGTGTATGGCGAATACAAGGCTGGCCGAGTGAAGCCAGGCGATGACTTCTATGCGCAAATTCCTTTGCTAAAAGAGCTGGTCTTGGCACTGGGTTGGAGTTTTGTAGAGTGCGACGAATACGAGGCCGATGATATTATTGGTACGTTGGCGCTGCAGGCGGATGAAGCTGGCGATTATGATACTTATATCGTTTCGTCAGATTTAGATATGCTACAAGTGGTGGACGAAAATACGCGGATGTTCCGCATTTTGAAGGGCTTCTCGAAGCTCGAAGAGCTAGACGTGGCGAGTGTAGAAGAGAAGTATGGTATTAAGAAAGCGCAATTCTTAGACCTGAAATCGCTAAAAGGTGATAGTTCGGACAATATTCCAGGTGTACCAGGCATTGGTGAGAAAACCGCGGTAAAATTATTAGCCGAATATGATGATCTGGACGGTATTTATGCGCATCTTGATGAGATTAAAGGTAGTACGCATGACAAGCTAGAAAAGGGCAAGGACAGCGCGATGATGTCTAAGTTTTTAGCTACGATTATGACTGATGCGCCAGTAAACTTAGCAGATTTGCCAGATCTAGAGATTGACCGGGATCGAATAGTTGACGCGCTAAAGAAATTGGAGTTTAGGACTCTGGTAGGGAAGTTTCTCAAAGAGAAGTTACCAACTGTAAAAGATATGGCTTTGGACTCAGCAGAGAAGAAGATTGGGAAGTCTGAGAGTTCGGTGTTTGGCCAGCAGACTTTAGAAATTCCACATTATCTCTCGGACGGCACGCTGATTAGTTGGGATGTAAAAGATTTAATGCACAAAAATCAAGCTGTAGCAGAGAAAATCCTGGCAGGTGGAAAGTTTTGGGATTTGGGGCAAGGGAACTTCTTGCTCGATCCATTAGCGCGTAATATTGAATATGGTGATGAAGAAAAAGAATATGAACGTCAAAAGGCGGAGTTTGCTCAGCAGGAAGAGCTGTATAAAATATTTGTTCAGTTTGATTTACCGCTGATACCAATTTTGTACAAGATGGAACGGGAAGGAATGTTGATTGACCGGGATTACTTCCAGAGCTTGAAGGACGAGTTTACTGCCGAAGTACAAAAAATTGAACAACAAATTTATCAGTTGGCTGGTTATGAATTTAACATTAATTCACCGGTGCAGTTGTCGGAAGTTTTGTTTGCTAAGTTAGGTTTGTCTACCAAGGGAATTAAGAAAACTCGACGTGGGTATTCGACGGGGGCAAAGGAATTAGATAAGCTAGAAGGGCAGCATCCGATTATTAATAAAATTAAGGAATATCGTGAAGTAGCGAAGTTGTTATCGACTTATATTACACCTTTGCCGGAGTTGGCAGATCAGAATGGGCGTGTGCATACGACTTTTAATCAAAATGTGACGGCGACGGGGCGGCTTTCTTCTACTAATCCAAACTTGCAGAATATCCCGGTACGTACCGAAGAAGGCCGGAGAATCCGAACGGGGTTTGTGGCGGCGCGTGGGAAAGCGTTGGTGAGCGCGGATTATTCGCAATTTGAGCTAAGATTGGCGGCGGCGTTGGCGGGTGACCAAGCTTTGATCGAAGATTTTAACAACGATATTGATATCCATACCAAGACGGCTGCCGAAGCTTTTGCAGTGCCGATGAGTGAAGTGAGTAAGGCGCAACGTAGAGCGGCGAAGGTGATTAACTTTGGTGTGCTGTATGGTATGAGTGTGCGGGGTCTCTCAACGGCGGCAGATATGAGCTACGAAGAAGCTAAGCAGTTTATTGATAACTATTTTGAGTTACGCAAACCGATCAAAAATTATCTAGAACAGATTTTGCAGCAGGCGCGTGAGCAAGGTTATGTAGAAACTTATTTCGGTAGGAGACGCCCAACACCGGATGTGAAATCTAGTAATTTCTTGATTCGGACGGGAGCGGAGCGAGCGGCGCAAAATATGCCGATTCAGGGGACCGAAGCGGATTTGATGAAACGAGCAATGATTCAGGTAGACGCGGCTTTGCCGTCTGGCGCTAAGCTGGTAATGCAGGTACATGATTCATTAATTGTAGAGTGCGAACAGAGTATGACTGCGGAAATTAGCGAGTTATTGCAAAAAACAATGGAAAATATTGCGCCTGAGCTGTCGGTGAGACTAGCTGTCGAAACTACAGTAGGGCAGAACTGGGGAGAATTATAATTTATGCCAGAATTACCGGAAGTAGAGACGATTAAGCGTGGATTAGAACCACTGATTATTAAGAAAAAGATCCGTAAAGTTGTAGTTGATCCACATACATCAAAGGCTTTTCAGGGGGATGAAGCGAATGTGGTAGATACGGTGGTGCAGGCGATTCGCCGACGGGGCAAGGCACTTTTGATAGATTTGGATAATCATTATACGATGATGATACATTTACGTATGACTGGTCAGTTAATTTGGCGAGACGTAGATTTTGCGCGAGTTACTTCATCGTCTATTGATGATACGGCTGAGTACGACGAGATAATGGCACATCAATTTGCGGCGGGGCATCCGAGTAAAAATTTTATGGCGGAGTTGCCGAATAGTCAAACGCGCGTAAGTTTTGAGTTTGAAGATGGCACTCTGTATTTCAATGATCAGCGAAAATTTGGGTTTGTGAAAGTTATTCCTACAGAGATGGTGGAGCAAGAAAAATTTATCGCCGAGTTGGCGAAAGAGCCGTGGGAAATGAGTGTAAAAGAATTGTTCAGCCAGTGTCAGCGGCACGGCAAGTCGCCGATTAAGGCGGTTTTGCTTGATCAGAAGGTAATTGCGGGGTTGGGTAATATTTATGCAGATGAATCATTATTTTATGCAGGCGTGCATCCAGCTAGGCGGGCGGGTGAACTAAGCGAGACGCAAGTGGAGAAGATTTTGGAAGGCGCTCGGAGCGTGATGCTGGCGTCGATTGATGCGGGCGGCTCGACCATGGCAACTTATGTAAAACCTGATGGTAGCACGGGCGATTATCTGGAATTGTTTGCGGAAGTGTTTCGGCGAGAAGGGAAGCCTTGCAAACGCTGTGGGGAGATACTTTGTAAGACGCGCGTAGCGGGGCGGGGGACGCATTATTGTCCGAAGTGTCAGCCTACACCAGAGTATTTTGATGGTGAGAAGAAATAATGCTCACGATTTATTATGGTGAGAATCGAGTTGATGCCGAGCGAGCTTTAAGACGGAGTTTGGGGGAGAACTATGAAGTCTTTGATGGTGAGACGTTGGAGCTGGTGGATTTGCCAAGTATCTTCCAGGGAACTTCATTATTTGAGATTGAGAAACGTCGGATTTTGATCAAAGATGCGAGCGTTAACTCGGTAGTTTGGGAAAAACTGGCTGATTATGTCGAGACTGAGCATGATGTAATTTGTTGGGAATTAAAGTTAGATAAGCGTTCGGCTGGCTATAAAAAAATGCAAAGCCTAGGCATAGCAATGCAAGAGTTTGCAGCGCAGAAACCACCAGAAGTAAAACAGGTTTTTAGTATCTTGGATACGGCGCTGCGCAATGGTGAAAAGGCTGTAAAAATGGTGGAGCAGATTGAATTACAGCAAGATCCGTACATGTTTTTTGGGCTATTAGTTACGCAATTGTTGAAAAAATATGAGGCTACGGGCGGCGGAGCTAGGGAACGTCGTCGCCTAAAAGAATTAGCAAAACTGGATTTGCAAATGAAATCCACTACACTCGAGCCGTGGCAACTGATTAAGGCGTTTCTTTTGCGAGTGAAAAGTATATAAGAAAGCCCTTCGAAAAAAAGTATTTTGTGAGATACAACTAAACCAGAACTTACTTAACAAAAAATACCTAGACTTTTGTCTAGGTATTTACGAGCCTTTAAATTTAAGCAGCAGCTTTTGCAATCTTGGCTAGATTAGCCTTGCGGCGGGAAGCGGTGTTTTTCTTCAAAAGACCTTTTTTGACGGCTTTATCGTACTCAGATTGAGCTTTGGACATGTTTTCTGGAGTAGGATTAGCTTTGAAAGCTTTGAGTGCAGATTTGATGTCGGCTTTGATTTCTTGATTGTGCGCGGTACGCTTGACCGCTTGGCGTGCGGCTTTTTTTGCGGATTTGATAATCGGCATTAACTTTTCCTCGATAGATTTTATATTAATACTGATAATCATTATAACTGATTTCGGTAAAAATGTAAAGAGTTAATTAGGGGTTATTATCCGCGTGCGGGAACTAAGAAGTTTGATGAGATATGCTGGGCATAAGTAGTAATTAGTCGGCGCGATTGGCGTGGTGTGCTATAATATAACCATGAGAAGAAAGTACGCTGAGATTGCTGATAGTGTCTGGAATAATTCGCTTGATTATGGTCAGGGGCAGGCCGATCCCGAGAGCTATAAAATGCCGGATACGCGTACTGACGAAGAGAAAGATGATGAGCTAAAGGCGGTGGTTGAGCGCCAGCATGCGCGGTTTGAACAGGCTAAACGTTTGCAATTGGCAGAGCAGGGCAAGAAGATGATAAGCGCCGCTGAAAGTGAAACTCAGGAAAAACCGAAAGAGTTAAATCTTGAGCAGATCGCAAAGCGGTCGTATGACTTTGGCCAGAAGGCGGGAGATTTGGGCTATTATCGTTACCTACAGAGAGTGGCGCAGGAGTCAGGGACTTCTGGTGCGGATCTATTGCGAGATGTGCGCGAGCGCAACAAAAATCGTCTTTTCGGTAAAGATCGCGACATGAAATTTTATTGTTCGATGGATGCGGCGACGGCGATGCGTATGTTGCGTGCTGGAGAAATGGATAGTTTTTGGTATGAAGGTCGCGAAGAAAAGGGAGTTGAACCGCGTCTGATGCATTTTGCTTATGACCATCGAAATGATGATGGTACTTATACAAATGGTTTTCTAGATGATCATGCTGAACCGTCGCGCGATGTGACCTTTGTCTTGGACGGAAAGATGATTGATGAGCCGAATTTTGAATGCGGGACTAAATATCCGACGATTGATAAGCTTAATTTGCAAAAGTATTGTTTGGGTGTGGTGACGCCGAATCCGGATTTAGTATTGTCGATTATTGATGTGGCGCAGAATAATCAGCAAGCTTTGCCAGTTTACCTAAATCAAGATGGTAGCTGGAATAATCGTGGTATGGCTTATGATACCGAGGGTTTGCGCAAGAATAAACGAGATAGAATTGAGATGGTGCGCCAGCGTAACGAGCTAAAAAATAAAATGCGCAAACAGATTTTTGAAAATGTTGATAAAGAGCGCATTACCCAGACGACTAGTGAGTTCCTAGAGAAACTTTCGGAGAAGCAAATTGATCAAATGATTGATGCTTATGTGAATGTGGCGGCCAAATGGCGTAAGCGGAGTGAAACGGAACGCGAACAGATGTGGAGCGCGGCAGATCAGCAGGTGTTGAAGATAATTTCTGAGAGTCTAAACTTGACTTATGCTAATAGTCTTGTTTATGTGAAACGCCCGGACAAGAAATGGGCGGGGCTTTATCGGCATCGACCAAAAGAAGTAGTAATTAATCGTGCGCATATAAAACCAGGGAATATTACGGGAAGTATCGAAACGATTGCGCATGAGTTATGGCATGGTCGTCAGCACGAAGAAGCGGATTTGGCGGATGGTCAGGACGATAGTATGGCTAATCTCTACAAATTAAACTATAGAGAATATATTAAGTTGGAAGTAGATCGGAAAGGTTATCAAGAACAGCTAGTAGAAGTGGAAGCGAGTGATTATAGTACGAAGGTATGGCGGAAAGCTGTGAAGCGGTATGACCAGCGTTTCAGGGGACTAAAAGGAAAAATCCAAGAGCGGCGCGGTATAAGGGTAGATTAGGCGCGGAAATGGGTGTTGAGTGATAGGAGAAAAGATGGACTCAATAATTGTAGATTATTTGATTAATGAACGACAGCTTAGCCCGTATGCGGCAGAGCGAGTAGCGGCGAAAGTTCAGAGATATGAAGATATCAAGGCGGAGTTTTTGCATTGGTTAGAGACGCGCAGGTATGATGCGGCGGACCCAGTCGTAGTGAATAACTATACAGCGGCGCAGATTGCCGAGCTGGCGCCTGGACTGGATGGAATTGGTGTGTATAATTTTTTGACCGATATGCGTGATGATCCAGAATATGGTGAACGCACGATTCGGGAAGGGTTTATCGTAAAGTAATATGATAACAGTCGAGTGGGTGATTTCGCAAATTTTGACCGTAATTGAGTACGGTCTCTTGGGGGCGTCGTACTTGGCCAAACGGCGCAAAATGGTGGTCTTGCTCGATATTGCATCGATGACTTGTGGGATTTTTGCTTTTATCCTGCTGGGTGCTGATCTAGGTATGGCGATGTCGGTGATTATTCTGCTGGCGAACTTTTATTATCTTTGGGACGAAAGTAAACATAGCGAGAAAGAACGTAGTCAGCTGCATATGCGAGATTATGTGGTGCTGGCGGTAGTGCTGATTGGGATTATGATTGTTACTTGGTTAACTTATGAAGGTCCGCTGAGTTTGCTCTCGGTAGCAGCGACAACGTTGTACGAAATATCGATTTGGCAGAAAAGCACAAAGGTATACAAGTTTTTGGGTATTCCGGTGGCGCTATGCTGGATGCTATATAATGGATTTGTTTGGTCGCCATTTGGAGTGCTAAGTGAGCTGGTGATGCTGGTGACGTCGATTATTGGGTACGCTAGGGAATTACGCGGCGCGAAGAAGAAGACGGGGCGGAAG
>CAZUNS010000039.1:0-7199 GCA_964621655.1 uncultured Candidatus Saccharibacteria bacterium
CACAGCAAACGCCAGGGTGGTCATATTATTAATCTTGAAAAAACTGCAGATGCTCTCGAAAAGGCTCTGCCAGAACTTACCAAGATTGCCGCAAGTGGCAAGAAAATTCTTTTCGTTGGCACTAAAAAACAACTCAAAGATGTTACCAAGGCTGCTGCAGAATCTGTCGACATGCCATACGTAACCGTACGTTGGGTTGGTGGTATCTTGACCAATGTCGAGACAGTTAATCGTCAGATTAAGAAGCTCAAAGACCTAGAACGCCGCATGGCTTCGGGCGAACTCGAAGCTCGCTATTCAAAGCTAGAAGTGCAACGCTATCAAGAAGAGATCGATTTACTCAATGAGCGCTACGGTGGCGTCAAAGAGATGAACGAGCAACCAGCAGCATTGATTGTAGTTGATGCCTGTCAGGACAAGAACGCCATCAAAGAAGCCAATGCTTTGAAGATTCCAGTATTTGCGATTACCGATACGAATGTTGATCCAACTAATATTGATTACGTCATCCCTGCTAACGACGACGCCATTAAATCGGTGCAACTATTGCTTGATTACTTCACGGCCGCTATTAAAGCTGGTGAAGGCAAGAAAACTAACGAATAATTGATTCGTACAAAACATTAAGGAGGCCATATGAGCAAAGAACTAAAAGAAAAAGCCGGCGAAGTTAAGGCAATCTCGATTGAACTAATCAAGAAGTTGAAAGAACTTTCGGGCGTAGGCTTAACTGATGCAAAACAGGCACTTGTTGAAGCTAAGGGCGATTTTGATAAAGCACTTGAAGCTATGCGCAAAAAAGGTATGACAAAAGCCGAGAAGCGCGGTGATCGCGAAACTCGCGAAGGCATCATTGAGACTTACGTACATGATGGTCGCTTGGGTGCTATCGTAGAAGTTAACTGTGAGACTAGCTTCGTGGCGAAGACTGACGAATTTAAGGATTTGGCGCACAAAACCGCCATGCAAGTTGCTTCGATGAACCCACTTTACGTGACGATTGATGACGTTCCAGAAGCCGTAATGAACAAGAAGAAAAAGGAATTTGAAGAAAAGTTCAAAGGCCCTGAAAACATGAAAGACCAGATCATCAGTGGTCAAGTCAAAAAGGCTTTTTCGGATCAAGTTTTGATGGAACAGACTTATATTCTTGACGACAATATGACTGTTGCCCAGTTTATTAAAGAAGCGATTGCTAAAACTGGCGAAAATATCACCGTGCGTCAGTTCAAACGTCTTGAACTTGGTGTTACTGAGTAAGATTTAGACTTAAGTACTAGGTTTCTGCATGAAATCTAGTACTTACTTTAACTAATTAACCATAAGGAGATAACACAAATGTTTGATGACAGCGAATATCGCAAAGGTATGGAAACGGCCGTAGCGCGTTTTGGCGAAGAGATGAAAAAAGTACGTACAGGTCGAGCCCATCCGGATATGTTGGCAGGGGTAAAAGTAGAAGTTTACGGTCAATTTTCTCCGCTCAATCAAGTTGCGAATATCACTGCCGTAGATGCAACACTTTTGCAAATTACTCCATTTGACCCCAGCACCATTCAATCAATTGCGGCCGCCATCCGTAATGATAGCACCTTGGGCTTAAACCCAGCCGATGATGGCCGTGTCGTACGGGTGCCAGTGCCACCACTTACCGAAGAGCGCCGCAAAGAAATTGTAAAAACCGCGTCATCCAAAGTCGAAGACGCTAAAATCGCGATTCGGAATGTGCGCGAAGATGCTCGCAAGGCTCTCAAAAACGCCGAATTACCAGAAGACATCACTAAACGTGCCGAGAAAAACATTGACGAGCTGACCAAAACTTTTACCGACAAGATTGACGAAGCCTTCAAAGCAAAATCTGCAGAAATTATGTCATTATAATGTAGTATAATATATATTATGAATATAGTTTTTGGGGTAATCATTGGGCTAATAATTCTCATGGGCTTAGTAGTAGCACATGAATTTGGCCATTTTATTATGTCGCGCCGTAATGGCGTCAAAGTTAATGAGTTTGGAATTGGCTTTCCGCCACGTGCAATCGCTTGGGTAAAAAAAGAAGTCGAGATCGACGGCAAAAAGAAACTTAAATGGGTAAAAATCCCCAAGGCCGACTGGAAAAAACCACAAGAGACTTTGGTGTTTAGTCTCAACTGGTTGCCAATCGGTGGTTTCTGTGCAATGGATGGCGAATCGGCGGCTGATAAACGCAAAGGCACTTTTGGTGCGGCGAGTTTTTGGGCTAAGACCAAAATTCTTTTTGGCGGCGTTATTATGAACTGGCTGGTAGCTTTTGTCATCTTAACGATTCTGGCCTTCACGGGTATGCCACAATTTCTCAATAATCAGTTCTACATTCCGAGCGATGCCAAAATCACAGGTGAAGGCGTGACGGTGGTAGATGTTTTGGAAGGTTCACCTGCGCAAGCGGCAGGATTTCAGAACAACGACCGAATTTTGCGTCTTGGTGATGAAACTACGACGGTGATTGCACCGGAAGACATTACGAATTTTGGCAAAGCACACGCAGGGGAAACAGTAAAATATACTGTCATTCGCGACGAGCAAGAAGTAGAACTCACTCCTACTCTCAATCCAGCCGATGCTAGTTATAGTTTGGGCATTCAGATGAGCTATGGGCAAAGCTTCATTCGTTCGACCTGGTCTGCACCCATCGTCGGAGCTGGTCTGACCGTGCAGTTAACGGGCGAGACTTTTAAAGGCCTAGGACAGTTAGTTTGGAACTTAATCTCAGGTGTAGCACGACAATTTAGCTTTGACGATGCAGTTCGCGAAGAGGGACGCGCAGATCTAGGCGCTGTTGGCGACTCAGTATCTGGCCCAGTAGGTATTGTCGGTATGATTTTTCCAGCCTTTGTGGGCGCGGGTATCTCCAATCTGGCATTCCTAGCGGCTTTGATTTCAATTTCATTAGCCTGTATGAATGTGCTGCCAATTCCAGCTCTTGATGGTGGACGTTGGCTGTTAATCGCAATTTATAAACTGCGTCACAAAGAATTGACCAAAGAAACGGAAGAAAAAATCGTTTCGCGCGCCTTTATGGTGCTATTAGGCTTAATCTTCTTGATTACGATTCTAGACATTTTTAAGCTTTCAGGGAGATAGTGGGCATGAAGGAAGAACAACCGTCGGATTTGGCGCCAAAACAAGCACCTATTACGAAAGATCATCAAGAAAGCCAAACCAAACCCAAAAAACTCAGTAAATCACAGCTTTGGCAAAAGATTTGGCTGACAGTCTTTTACTTAGCCTGGGCATTAATCGGCACCTATGCTGGTCAATTAATCGTTGCTTTTCCGATGGCTTGGCTACTCGGTGAAAAGCTCAAAGAACCCAGTTGGACGTTAGTATATTATATTATTACTTATACTCTGACCGTAGTTTTGGTAGTAGCTTTGCCGATGTGGGTAGTGAGATACTATCGTAAACGCAAAAATGATAAATCTAAGAAGCTGGCAGAACTCGAAAAGGATTTGTCTAGCGACAAAACTAGCATGGGCCTAGCGCATCTACCAACTTTTGTCGATATTGGCCTGGCTCCGATTGCTTATGTGGCGTATATAATAATTGCGTCCGTTTTGACGCGCATCATGACAATTTTTCCGTGGTTTGATACGCAGGAGGCGCAGGATGTTGGCTTTAGCTATTTCGTTACAAATTTAGACCGGGTTTTTGCCATGATCGCCGTAGTCATTATTGCTCCAATTGCCGAAGAGCTAGTGATGCGTGGCTGGCTGTACGGTAAGCTGCGCAACAAATGGGGCATTACGGTGTCGATTTTGCTGACGTCGTTGCTCTTCGGAGTCTTGCACGGGCAATGGAATGTAGGAGTGAGTGTCTTTGCGCTAAGTTTGATGTTGTGCGGCTTACGCGAAATTACTGGTACGATTTGGAGTGGTATGTTGCTGCATATTCTCTCAAATGGTGTGGCGTTTTACTTATTATATATCGCAATTTAAGGTCTATTTAAGACGAACTGTGTTATAATGTGAATAATTTTATGTAATTGGGATTTTAGTATGCGTTTAAGTAAGACATTTGTAAAAACTTTGCGAGCGGCGCCGAAAGACGAGACGGCGCGCGGCGCACAATATCTAAGTCGGGCAGGCTACGTTCATAAAGAGCTGGCCGGTGTATATGATTATTTGCCACTAGGCTTGAAAGTGCTGGATAACATTAAACAGATTATCCGAGAAGAGCTAAACGCTATTGGCTGCCAAGAAATCTTGCTTTCGACTTTACAAAATCCCGAACTATGGCAGAAAACTGACCGCTGGGACATTGAAAAGATGGACATTTGGTTTAAGACTAATCTGGCGGCCGGTGGCGAATTAGGATTAGCGCCAACGCACGAAGAGCCTTTGACCGAATTAATGAAAACTTACATCTCTAGCTACAAAGATTTGCCAGTTGCAGCTTACCAAATTCAGACCAAATTCCGCAATGAGTTGCGTGCTAAGTCGGGTATTATGCGTGGACGCGAGTTTATCATGAAGGATTTGTATAGTTTTTCTAAAAGTGATGCGGAACACGAAGAGTTTTACCACAAGGCGGAGCAAGCCTACAAAAAGATTTATGACCGACTCGGGATTGGTGATGTTACTTATCAAACCTTTGCTAGTGGTGGTGTGTTTGCGAAATATAGCCATGAATTCCAAACTCTAGTAGATGTAGGTGAAGATACGATTTATTTCAACCAAGATAAAAGCATTGTGATTAATGAAGAAGTGCTAATTGATGAAGTCTTGGATGAGTTTAAGATTAAGCGCGAAGAGTTGCAATCGGCCAAGGCTGCTGAAGTAGGCAACATCTTCACCCTAAAGACTAAGTATTCGGCACCGCTGGGGCTAGAATATACCGATCAAGATGGCAAGCGCAAACCAGTTTTGATGGGGTGTTATGGTATTGGCGTGTCGCGAGTAATGGGTGTAATCGCCGAGAAACTTTGTGATGATAAAGGTTTGATATGGCCAGAAAGCATTGCGCCATACAAATATTATCTTGTAAGTATCGGCGAAAAAGGCACCGAGCTAGCCAATCAAATCTATGCGGATCACGCCGAAGAAATCCTTTATGATGATCGTGATGCTCGCCCTGGCGAAAAGTTTGCCGATAGTGAGTTAATGGGGGTTCCGTATCGAGTTGTCGTTTCTGACCGCGGCTTAGAAAAGAATGAAATCGAAGTAACTAAGCGTAGTACTGGTGAGACGAAGATATTCGCCGCAGACAATTTTGATCTTGAACAAGTTAAATTTTAAAAATTAGACCGAAATTCTATTGACTTTTAGTATAAACCATAATAAACTATGGAGTGTTATGAAGAAAACAATCAATCTTACCAAGGAAGGTAAAGCCGAATTAGAGAAAGAATTGGCTGAGCTGATTGCGCAGCGGCCAGCGATTGCGGAGCGCATTGCTACTGCACGGGCATTTGGTGATTTATCGGAAAATCAAGAGTATACCGATGCGCGTTCAGAGCAAAAAAATGTCGAAAATCGCATTCTAGAAATTCAAGAAACTTTGAAGAATGCTGTACTTATCAAAACTCGCAAGAGTGACAAAGTTAACGTTGGCACTACAGTGACGATTACTATGGGTGGTAAACAGTTTGTCTATACGATTGTTGGCCCAGTCGAAGCTAATCCGCTAGCTGGGAAAGTTTCGCATGAATCTCCGATTGGCAAAGAGCTACTTGGTCGTAAGGTTGGCGAGAAGTTTGATTTTAATGGCAAAAAAGTATCAATTAAATCGATTGAATAGTAGATAATTATGACTACACTAAGTGATTACCGAGACGAAAGACTACGAAAATTAGCAGAAATTCGTGCGCAAGGTATTGATCCGTATCCAGCCAAGTCGCATCGTAATACGAAGATTTCTAATATTCTAAATCATTTTGATGAAAAAGATGGTCAAGAAGTCTGCATCGCGGGTCGCATTGTGGCGATTCGCTCGTTTGGAAAGATTGCTTTCGTCAAAATTCGGGATTACTATGGTGAAATTCAGATTTTCATGCAAAAAGACGGCGCCGTGCGTGATGGCGAATTTGGCGTCAAAGAATTGAAACTACTCGATACGGGCGACTTTATCGAAGCAACTGGTAAGGTTGGTAAATCTAGCACTGGCGAGATTTCGGTATTTGCCGATAGTGTACGTTTGCTAACCAAATCTTTGCGCCCATTGCCGGGCTACGACGGCTTCACGAACAAGGAAGAGCGCTATCGTCGCCGCTATGTAGATATGAATGTGAATCCCGAAGTGCGAGAGCGTTTGGTGCGTCGCTCGAAATTCTGGCAGGCTACGCGCGACTTCATGAACCAACACGGCTTTATTGAAGTAAATACACCAGTCTTGGAGACTACGACGGGCGGAGCGGATGCCAACCCATTCGTTACACATATGGACGCCCTAGATACTGATTATTATTTGCGTATCTCGCAAGAATTACCGCTCAAGCGCTTGCTTGGTGGTGGCTTTGAGAAAGTTTATGATATTGGCCCAAGATTTCGCAATGAAGGTGTGGATGATGAGCATTTGCCGGAGCATATTGCATTCGAAAGCTATGCTGCCTACGAAGATTACGAAGATGGCATGAAACTTTATGAAGAAATGATTAAGTATGTTGCCCAGCAAACTTGGGGCACGCTAAAGTTTAATGTAGGCGGGTTTGAAGTAAATTTGGATCAAGAATGGCCACGCATTAAATACGCGGATTTATTGCGCGAGAAATACGATATCGACGTCTTTAATGTTGATCGCGAGAAGGTCTTACAAGTTCTGCGGCAAAATAATGTAGAGATTGACCCACAAGCTAGTGATTCTCGTTTGATTGATAATGTCTGGAAGTTGATCCGTCGTACGTCGGCGGGGCCGTATTGGCTGATCGAAGAGCCGCTCAGTTTGAGCCCGCTAGCAAAAACTCTTCCCGAGAATCCCTTGGTCACCCAACGTTTTCATCCGATTATCGCTGGTACCGAGATGGGCAATGGTTATAGCGAGCTAAATGACCCGATCGACCAGCTAGAGCGTTTCCAGGAGCAGCAAGCGATGCGCGATGCTGGTGACGACGAAGCGCAAATGTTAGATATGGATTTCGTAGAGATGCTCGAATATGGCATGCCGCCAGCATGTGGCTGGGGTAATAGCGAACGCAATTTCTGGCTACTCGAAGGCGTAAG
>CAZUNS010000040.1:0-6956 GCA_964621655.1 uncultured Candidatus Saccharibacteria bacterium
GCCTGTGTGCAGTTAGTACTAATGTTATACACAAGACCTGGTGCGAATATTGTATGTAGCGTACTAGAAGTCGGCGTGCGTGCAATTACTAACGTACCGACTAGGCGGCCATTCTGCGAGATTTCTATATCATGCTCATTGGCGTAGGCCTTTAGTGGCGAATATGGTAATAATTCGGCACCCCAGAGTGGGGTATATTCTAAGACGGTAGTTCCGTTGCTAGCAGCATTGCCGCAATAAAGTGCGGCATTAGTAGCTGTCGAGCCGTTAACTTGGTCCTGTTCGGTAAACTCTTCGAGAAAACCGGCATTGGATGTCTTTTTGACCGTGGCGTTACCAATAATAGTGGCGGTATAGATGTTTCCGTTGGCGTTAAACTCAACTAATTTACCAAGAATCGCACGCTCACTGTCGTTGCCGATTTGGTCAGTTTGAATATCGCCAAAAGATTCGGGTGCCAGCGCTTCATCATAGACAGACTTCAAAAAGTCCGCAATCCCCCGCACCGAATCATTGTATCGCTGAGTAGCAATCGCTGCGTACGAGCCGCTGAGTACTCCGATCAAGATGAGCCCTGAGATTGCCAAGACTAGCGTAACTTCGATGAGAGTGTAGCCAGTCTTGGCTTGTTTGGTAGGGTTCGTGAGTTTTTTGGAACTTTTCATTGACTAGTACCTCGGTGGTAGTTCGCGTGAATAGGCTTCGTTGTAGCTAGATGCATAGCGTCCAGCCTGTGCATAGGCCCAGAGATAAGTATCGGCGCTTAGATTGAAGATCTCGGCAGCGGCGGCACGCGTATCATTCCCGTCTTCACTGGCTTTGTTCTTGTCTTCGTTGGAGATGCCATCGGCACCATAATTACGATTAGTGATTAAATTCTTGGCGAAGACAGGACCGTTAACCATTAGATTGTTATTGCAAGTTACGTTAGTACTCGTACCATCCTTTACGAAAGCGGCAGTATCTCTATCCACGAAGCTTGTGCAGGTATTAATTGTACCATCAGTGATTAACCAAGCATCGATCTGTTCTACGTCTGGTCCAATATTAATACCATCGCTAGCATAAATCACTACCTGCGGTAAGTCGTAAATTGTATTATATGTACCTGAGTTAAGCTTAATAGACTTATCAATATTAACCGGTCCATTGACATACAATATTTTGCTGGAATTGATCGTTTTGTACAGCTCGTCAACCGAACTAACTCTCATAGAATCGACGTTTTTACTCAAGAAATAGTCCTTTAGCCGCCCTATCATGACGGAGTTTGTATCAATCCCCGAACCCCCCATCGTACTGCCAGTATTGGCAATTGTAAGTGGTGATAAATCTTTGGCCATATCGATGTTAAACGGACCAAGGGCAAATTGCGCACCAGAGCTAAAGTTTTTCACATTTCCGCTTACAACTGCTAGGTCTTCTACCCAAGAGCCAAAGGCATGATCGTATCTACCAGATTCGGCTTTACCGCTAGCAGCATTCGCAGCATAATATTTCAACGGTTCAGGATAGTCGTTGCGCTTAGATATAGACGTAGTAACATTCTTGTCGCCACCGACGAATAATCCACCATTCCAGAGATTGAGGGTTGGCTTCTTGGCGATTGGCACGCAAGCTGCGTCGTAATCTTTCCAGTAGTCATACAGATGCACCCATTGCAAGCCACCTTGAGGCCACTGCCCCACCCATCTTAATACCCAAACTGACATTTGATACCCCGCAGTGATGCAGTATTTATCGCCTACCATATTTGGAACATACACAGGATAATTTGTATCTCGGGTGATGTCTACGCCCGTAGAACCACCAAGGCTCTTGCTATAGATTGTACTACAGCCGCCGCGCAGATAAGACCCGCCGATCTTATTAATATAATAAGTACATGGGGCGATGTTTGACCGTGAACTGTCGAAGTTACCCTTCACGGCGCTGCCAGAATATGCCCTATTAGCAGTTACTTGAAAAACGTCTACTTCTACCTGCTCAATACGATTAGTAGCCGATCCACGCACTTTTAAATTATAGCCGACTGTAGAAGTTTCACCAGCAAACATTGGGTAAGTGCTCAAGGCGCCAGTGTTATAGAAGACACCTCTAGCTGGGTCAGGTGGGCGTGTTACAGATACGCAAACCGTTGAAGACGCGCTGCCACTAGTGTTACCAGTCGTTGTATATTTCCAGTGGTCAAACACTAAGCCAGTTAAATTGGCCGACGCTGGGTTCTCTATTTCGACTGTGCCGCCGCCTATAAGTCTCCTATATACTCCAACACGCTTTAAATTAACTAGTGTCGGAGAGATAGAAATCTTTTCACAAACCGTTACAGTCTCACCTTTTTTGATATTCTTAATTTCGTATCCCGTAGTACGGCTTACTTCAGCACCACCAGAATGTCCAGTGGCATTAATGCAGTAGTCAACAGAGTCTAGCGGAAATTCTGAGCCACTTCTCGTTTTTACTACAACATCACCATCATAATTTTCGTCGTCATACATATTGCCGCCGGTCAAGCGCATTACGCTATATTTCGTACAAGCATTGGTTGGCATTTCGTCGTTCGGGTAAATATCATCTTGCTCTATACCTTCGTGATTGTAATATATTGAATGGTCAAAATTAACCGTTAAATGATCTTCAAAAGTAGCTAATTCTACCCTACTAGTATCATTGTTGCGTGAGTCCGCATATGCATCAGAAGCAGAATCAAATTCGTTCTGAACCGGAACATTGACATGGGAAGTTGACCAGAAGCGAATTTGACCACCATCACCTTCTTCCTTTAGTTCACGATAAAGTGTGATACAGGCCGATGAGCTCGCAGAATCCGAATTTTCTGGTACGACTTGGCGGTACCAGTCGCCATCTTCCACAAACTCCCACTCAACGTGCTTTGGGTTATAATCAATCGTCGAACAAACCGTTGTTCTGCCACTCTCTGGTATCTCCACTTCTACCGAACTTTCGCCTAGCCACTCTGACCACCAAGTAGTAGTCGTATTGCCTGGTGCTGACGCTGAGCCGCTGGGGGTCGGAACGGCATCTTTGATTAGGCGGCCGTCCTGTTTCACCTGCACCCGCCAACTAGTCGTAGCATTGGTGTAAGTACTAGTCGCCGAAGCATGGGCACTGCTATTGTATGATAGTCGATGCTTAAAATTCACTGTTACCTTTTCTTTGTTGGTTGTAACCGTATCGGTAACAGTACTATCGGGATCGTGCGTCTGCTTCTCTTCACTAGGCGCCGTGCTACTTACCCAAGAATAGGCATCAAATAAGCTCTCAAATTTTCCATCTTTGTTTGCACAAAACCAAGCTGTATGAGACCATGCTTCATCTACATCGCCGTTAAACTGTTCGTCAATTCGTTCAACAAAATTTCCATTATACCCAGGATGGGCTTTTGCATATTCGTATGTGCCCACAAAAATCTTGTAAACTTCATCATTCCCATATGTATCGCTCAGTTTTTGGAAATTTGTACCTGCCCTGCCTCCTTTAAATTCTGGAAGAAGATGCCACACTTCCAACAAACCAATGTTGCGTCCATGGCTAGCATTCTCGGCACTAGCTGGCGTGCCATAATAAAGGCTATTCTTAAAATATTCAAGCCCCAAATGGTAATAACCGCCACCAAAATCCTTACACCCATATATGTGCCCGCCATTTATACCAATATTGTTGAGGATTGTAATGTCATTGCTATCGGCTTCGTCGTAACGCCATGTGGCACCATACTTAGAGTTATACATATCATCAATAACAGTGCCTTCTGGTAGCTTTGTATCATTATATCCGCCGCCGCCGCCTGTGTTACCGCCCTGTGCCCAAACTGAGCTACTCAGACAAATTACGCCAACAAGCAAGACTGCTACCGCGCTCAATAAAGAAAGTCGTCCTAACTTTTTCATATTAATTCTCCTCTTCTCCATATCCAAAGTCGTCTCCAAGTTCATTGTACAAATTATAAATAATTATGGATACTCTGTCATTCTCATCATAATCTTCATCTCTCTGCGCTTTGAGCCTGAGCACGGTATAATAATTGATTTGCTGCTCGATAGTCAGTTCGTCAGGATTAAATGTTTTCGCGATCTCTGCCGCTTCGTCATAATATTGGTTGTTTACCAAAAAGATCATTTGAGCTAGCTTGACAACATTCTCGTTTTGCCGGCCGTCAGGAGTCTTGAGAGTTCCATTGACGGCATTCTGGATTTCTTGCAACTTATCTTGCGTATTGCTACTCACATTCTGATTGAAAAGTCCTTGCAACTTGTCACGATAATCAATCATGTCTTGCTCGGTGCTACCTGCGATAGTTGGAACTTCTACCTTTGGCTGATTCATCCACCCGGCGATTATCATTACTAGCCCCCATAGCGCAACACCAATCACCACGGCACTACTCAATATCACAATAAACGGCGCAGCTTTTTGGCGTTTCTTATCCTGCTCGCGGCGTTTGGCTTGACGTTCACGGTTTTGTTTGGCGAAAGGGTTTTCTTGTTTTGAAGCCCATCGCCCAATATTCTGCGAAGAAAACTGCACATCAGTCTTTTCGGCATTTGGTTTTTTATCTAGTGGAGAATCGCTCATGCTTATATTTTAGCATATTTTGTTTTGCTGCGTAAGCCCCATATTTTTAAGTTATTTTGTCATTATCTTATTTTAGATACCAAACAAGAAAGCCAGCCACTGTTCTAAATTGCTCATGGTCGTCGTGGCGATGTTGGTGGCTTCCGGGTCTTGGCTCTGCTTGTGTTTCGTGCGGGCCGTCTCGGAATTATCCGGCAGGTAAATCATCGTTTCGCCTGGCGACATTTTGTTTTGGTACTTGCGCGCGGCGAGATCTTGATATTCGTAAGATTGATAATATTCGTTTTCTAGCTCCAAAGTTTCTACTTCTAGCTCGAGCAAAGCTTTCTCACGCTGGCGGTTCATTAGTTCTTGCGCCAGAGACCAGTTGCGAGTCATTGAGTCGATCGACCCCCACGTCCACATCAAACAGCACACCACCGCCACCACCATAACTACGCGTTCGAGACTCAAAAAATCATGCGTCAGCCAATATTGCAATTTGCGCATTCTCGTCTTTAACTCGCTCATAGTTATATTGTAGCACAAAATGTTGCGGAGTAGGTATTTAGGTGGCGGGTAATTAGAGCGCGGAGCGGGGATATAGGTTTAAATATGCAGAAAATCCTTGACTTTTACATGTGCATGATGTACAATGAGATTAGATTACGATGAGGGTAATGCAAACGGTTAACTACCTAAGCGACTCCCTCTTTTTTGTTGATCACTTGCCGTCATTATCAAGGTAAGCAATCTTGCGCTTTACGTCTGGATCATCAAGATACATGCGATACTTCTGTTCGATGCGTTGATAAAGCGAAGAAGACCGCTTATGCGCTGGCAACAAGATTTTGCCAAGTTTATTTTCGTCACGCAAGAATTTAACCATACGGTAATAGTCGCCATCACCAGAAACCAGATAGATTTTGTCTATATTTTCATGCTTGTATAACTTGTGCATGATATAGAATACAACATCGGTGTCAACATTGCCTTTTTTGTGCGACAAAGCGATGTTTTGGTGTTTTCTAAAGACTAGGATATATCCGGCTCTTTGTAAGTTATCATACATGGGCTGTAGCTCGTCGTTGAAGCATCCCAAAAAGTAATAAGCCTGCTCAACATGAAATTTCTTACGCAAATATTCCCGAAATCTAAAGTTATCAACCTTCCATGGCTCATCTGAGTGCGTAGTGCTGAAATGTAGGTTCTGTCCATCTATAAAAGCTTCGTTATGCAATGCTTGAATTTCGTGTTTATTGGTCATATCAACTCCGATTATTACTTCTATTATATCTTATAACTTTAGTTTAGCGAACACAAAAATCGTGCGTCTATACGCTTCAGCGGGCACTTGACTTTCGGGTACATATTGTTTTTATAGGATTTTCCTATAATATTCGACATCTAGAAAAATCCTTGACTTTTACATGTGCATGGTGTATAATAAAAATATAGGAACGAAAGTTCCATCGTCGGAAATGTTATCGGTTTTTATAATCGGCACCATTTTCAGGAGGGCCCGCCAGCGATGGCGGGTTGCTCAATTTTCGGAAGGTGTAGAGTTTTATTGCAATTAACGAGAAATTTGCTCTTTGAGATTGTCTATATTCATTAATGTCATGTTATTCGGCAGTTCACTACGCAAGTTTTTGAGTCGCACCGAGAGACAATTGTTCGTTCTCGTCATTGGTGTAGCCATAATAGTAATAAAAACATTCGGATTAATTGATAGAATACCGTGAATCGCTTCGGTAAAGTCGCCATCACACGACACTATAATTGCATGAATCGGCTCCGTTGCTCGCGTTGCACACTTCATCATATCAACTGCCATATAGACATCGACATTGGATTTTAGTTTCGTAGTTTCCGGCAAAACTCGCACCGTATTCTTTGTGCCACATTTTATGCACCGGAAATCTGCATATTTTGCTTCATTGGTATAACTTTTCCGCTCTAACGAGCAAATTGTGTAGCCTATTTTTTCCAACCGCTGGAAGTACCTTTGCTTCTTCTCGTCATCGCTAGCGATACCTTCATAATAGCGTACTTCTTGAAGGTTCGCATATTTATCTTGGAGATAACTATAAAACTTCTTGAAATCCAAATCAAAACTACAGCTACATCTACATGCATAGCGAATATTGCTAACATCAACAAAGACGAATGTTTTTCTGCTTCTTATTTTATTCTTTCCGCCTAGCATGACTGTTTCCATTATATCACTGTACCCCTGTTCTTGCTACCCCAATAACTCTACGAAGTTTGGATAATTCCTATAATCGCTATCCCGTGGTATAATGATAGAGTAATTCCCTTACTGCGGGGGCGTAGCTCAGGGGTTAGAGCAGGCGGCTCATAACCGCTTGGTCGTTGGT
>CAZUNS010000041.1:0-6816 GCA_964621655.1 uncultured Candidatus Saccharibacteria bacterium
GAAACATGCTTAGTAATTCCGGCTAGGCGAGCGTATTTTTGCACGATGCGTTCAACCGAGCGCGGTGTAAGCCGACGAAAATTGCCAGATGTATCAACAGCATTAAGATTACGACTGTTGTTGAGAAAAAGTGGCGGCAGAGAATCGGTGCGGGAATTAAGGTAATTCTGTACCCACTCGGCAGCGGATTCGGAAATAAAAATTGGGCGGTCTTTGCTGCCTTTGCCACGCACGATAAATTCGCGGCGTTCGAGATTGATTGAATCGCGATTAAGCTTGACTAGCTCAGAAACGCGGAGACCACCCGAGAAGAGTAGTTCGATGATAGCGCGATCGCGCAGGCCAGTTTCGGTGTCAGTATCGATGGCGTTTAGTAAATCTTCGACTTCATCATAATGAAGAAAAGTGACTTGTTTGCGAGTAATGTGGGGAAGTTCGACTAGGGAAGGATCGAGCGATTTAATTTCGCGCTTGGCTAGATATTTGAGAAAGCCACGCAGTGCAATAAGATGATAAGCTTGCGTGATGGCTTCGAGATGTTCGCCGTAGCGGTCAACTTCGCGATTGAGTTGGAGACGATATTTGCGGAGAACTTCGGTAGTAATATCTTCGGGCTTGAAGTCGCTAAGATCGGCATCTTCGCCAGAACTGGTGCGTAAGTTTGGTTCTTGATCAAAAATATCTAAGACAATATCATGAAAGCGTAATAAATAACGTTCGTAATTTTCGGCAGTTTTGATTGAACGGCCTTTCTCGATTTCGAGATGTTCTGTAAAATCGCCAATGAGTTCTGTGATATACATAAGTATATTATAGCATAAAGAATCTGAACTGGTTATTTTGGCACAGATATGATAATATAACTGTAGGTAGTAGCCGCTCTTGCAAAATATATCAATTATGCAGGAGAAGGGAGGTACTTTAGTTATGGGATTTACAATCTTTTTTGGCAGATATAGTTTTCTGTTTGCTATAAAGAACAGAGCAATTACTGCAAAAATTAGTGTCGCCCCTAAAAAGAAGCGACGCTAAAACTAAAATACATTTCCATCTTACCACTATTCTTTAAAAATGGTTACTACCATTATAGCATAAACGGCCTGGTAGCTCAATTGGATAGAGCAGCTCCGTCCTAAGGAGAAGGTTGTGGGTTCAACTCCCGCCCGGGTCACCAATTTAAGTGAAGAGATGCTACGAAATGATAGTGTAGGAGAAAAAGAAAAGAGTCCTGGTATAACCAGGACTCTAAAGTACTTTAGATCTTTTGTAAAAATCTAAATTGATTAAAAGAGATGGAAGCTAACGAACATCGGGGCCAGACTGTTAGCGACGGTTGACATCATCTTAATAAAGATGTCGAGAGCGACGCCAACTACGTCTTTGCGGGTATCGCCGACTGTGTCACCCGCCACGGCGGCTTTATGCGCGTCAGAACCTTTGCCATGACCTTCAAGCCAACCACTTTCGATGAGTTTTTTGGCATTATCAAAGGTGCCACCAGAGTTACCCATGAAAATAGCGCGCGGGATGGCAACGACGGTTGCGCCGACCAGTAGCCCGCCGACGAATTCCGGACCAAACAGCAAGCCACCGGTAACCGGAACGAGCAGAGCCAGAATTGACGGGGCCAGCATTTTTCGGAGAGCTTCGTCGGCGGCCATTTTGATGACAAGTTCGTAATCTGGCTCAACGGTGCCTTCGAGTACACCAGGCAAGCTGAGTTGGCGATCACCTTCTTGTGCCATCTTGTAGGCCGAATCGATGGTGTTGTCGGTCAGCATAGCCGAGAAGAATTCGACTAAAGCTCCGCCCACCAAAACGCCGGCAATAACATAAGCGTTGATTGCGTTTAAGACGGGTTCGTTGGAAGTGCTATAACTACCAACGTAAGAAACGAGCAGAGATAGGGTGGCGAAGGCTGCTGAGCCAATGGCCAGGCCTTTACCGATAGCGGCGGTTGTGTTGCCGACGGCGTCAAGTTTGTCGGTGATAGCTCGCACGTCGGAGCCAAGGTGGCAGGATTCGGCGATGCCGCCGGCGTTGTCTGCAATGGGCCCGAAAGCATCAATCGAAACTGTAGCGCCTACGAAAGAAAGCATGCCAAGTGCGGCAATCGCAATACCGTAGGTACCACAGAGCCAATTTGCCATAATTAGGGAAATCGCAATAGTCAGAATCGGGAGCAGACAGGAGCGGGAACCGACGGCGTCGCCTTTAGAAATGACGAAAGGCGTGCCTTCGGTGGCGAACTTGGCGACTATCTGGACGGGGCGATGAGCGACGTCGGTGTAATACTCAGTGAGCTTGCCGATGGCGACACCGCTAACCATGCCGAAAGCGCTGGCGATGCAGGGGGAAAGCCAACCAAGTTTGAACCCATCATAGAGCGCGAAGTTGTCAAAAATTAGGCGCGCAGCCAAGAAGCTCAGGACGAGCGACAGTGTGGCGGCGATATAGGTGGCAATGTCAAGCTCTTTGGCGGGATTATCGCTGGCTTTATGCGAAGACGCGTAGAACAATGCGATAATGCAAGCCAGCAATCCGCCACCAGCGAGCGCTATCGGATACAGGATAGCAGCCTGCAAGGCATCGCTGCTGAAATTGCTGGTACCGAACGTGGCTGTGGCGGTAAGAACGCTGGAAACGATAGTGGCAACAAAGCTTTCCAACAAGTCACTGCAGTTGCCGGCGATGTCATTAACATTGTCGCCAATAAAATCAGCGACAGTGTTGGGCATGCGGCTATCGTCTTCGGGCAAGTCGTGGCGATTCTTGGCGACGATATCGGCCGAGATGTCAGCGGCTTTGGTGTAATTGCCACCGGCAACACGGTTGAATATAGCAACCAAGGAACAGCCAAGTGAGTAGGACATCAGACGGGTGGTCGTAGGGTTGCAACTAACGTTCAGGATTAAGCCACTGCCATTATTTGTGGGGTGCAGCAGACCAGAGAAGTTTGTTGCCACTACGATCACGAGGCCTAGCAGCCCAAAAGCGTGTACGGACAGACCGCTAATACTACCTCCGCAGAGAGCGACTTTGACGGTCTTGCCGATGCTGAGACTGGTACGAGCGGTTTCTGTGGTGCGAGCGTTGGCATAAGTGGCACTTTTCATACCAAGAATACAGGTAGCACTGCTCATGCAGCCGCCGAGAATCATAGTGATTCCGGAGAGTCGCTCGATACACGCAGTGTAGATGAGAGCGATGACGAGTAAGGTCGGAATGATGATTTTGTACTCACGGCCCATAAAAGTGTCGGCACCTTTACGGATGATACTGGAAAGCTTCAGGATATTGTGCGGAGTGTTGGCGGGAATTTTGCAAATCTGGACGTAATTGTAGATAATAATTGCGCCAGCCAGCAAAATAACGCCGAGTGTCAGTGCTTGGATTGTCACGGGGATTCCTCCTTCAGATGTTAGTGTACGTGGTTTTACCAATATAAATATGCGTGTCTCTTTTACCCACGCATGGCTACATTCTATCACAAAAAATAAGATTGTCTAGAGTAAAACAGGGTAAGAAAATACCGCCCCAATGGGGCAGTATTTTTGCTTACAGATATTCAATCTTAGCGAGTGTATTTCTCGTTGAGATCGGAATAATCGTAGAGTTCTTCTGGTTTGAACCAGAGTGCGATTTCTTTCTTGGCTTCTTCTTGGTTGCCGCTGGCGTGGACAAGATTTGGTACGCCCATGCCTTTGGCGTCGGAATAACCGAAGCTCATGTGCGAGTAATCACCGCGAATGGTGCCCATTTCGGCGGATTTTGGCTCGGTCGGGCCAACGATTTTGCGAACTAGTGGTACAGCTTCGACGCCTTCTAGCACCATGGCAATTACAGGACCGGTCATCATGTAGTTAAGATTGTAGCGGAAAGCTTGTTCACCGCGACGTGTAATCATCTTACCAATATCTTCGTAATGTGCGCGATATTGATCTTCATTCGGCATGATCATTTTCATACCAACGATTTTTAGACCAACGCGTTCAAAACGGGTAATAATTTCGCCAACAATACCACGTTGTACTGAGTCGGGTTTTAATACGACTAGACTGCGTTCGACTAAATCTTTTTCTTTTCCCATAAAACTCCTTTGAATAAAACTATTCATTATTATAGCATAGTTTCGTGTTATAATAAAGATATGAGTTTGTTCAAACAGAAGCCAAAGACCGAGCGGGAAAAAGTAGAAGAGCGCCGCGAAGAAGTCTTGGCGCATGGTCGTAAGTTTAAGTATCCTTTGCAATATGCGAAGCATAAGTTGATTATTAATACAGTAATCGTGGCTTTGGCGGCGTTGATTTTAATGGTGGTCGCGGGATGGGCGATGCTATATAAGTTTCAGGATACTGGCGATATGATTTATCGGGTAACTCAAGTTTTTCCGGTGCCAGTAGCAGAAGTAGAAGGTGCGCGGGTACGTTATAGTGATTATTTGATGATTTATCGGAGTAATTTGATTACGGCGGAGCAGCAGGGCGGTCAGCTAGGCAATACTGCTGATGCTGATGCGGTACGCCAGGCTTATAAGCGGGCGGCGTTGTATTCGGCGGTAGAATATACTTATGCAATGCAGCTTGGGCAACAGCTCGGCATTACGGTTTCTGATGCAGAAGTCGATCGGGCTTTTGATGATCATCGCAAAGTTGGCGGTGTGGAGCGCAGTGAAGAAGGTTTTCTGAAGATTTTGCGGGACAATTTTGGTATGAACAAGTCGGAATATCGTCGCATGCTATACCTTTCGCTGATGCGCTCGAAGGTTTCGCAAGAAATTGATAATACGGCGCATGAGCAATCAGCTGAAGTCGAGCAGATTTTGCAGGAAAGTGGCGGCGATTTGATGAAGGCGGCTGGCGAAGTAACGCTTGCGGAATACGAGGAAACGGGGCGTTTGGTGGATAATATGAATGTGGATGGTGGGCGTTCTAACGTGGCGATGACGCTAGAGCCAGGGCAGGTGAGCACGAAGTTTCTTTCTAGCAATGGTGACGGCTATTACTATGTTAAATTAGTAGACAAAACTACGTCTGAAGTAAATTATGCTTCGCTGAAGATCAACTTTACGAAATTTGACGAGTTGGTTGCGGATCTATATGCGAATGATGAAGTAGAAGTATTTATTGATTTGGATGATGGGGAAGAAGAGTAAGGAGATTTCGGGGCGTTAGGAGAGAAGCAGGTTTTCTTGCGAAAACCTGCTGCTGTCGTAGCGGCTAAAGAGAAAGTAAATTTTCTCTTTGCCTACGGCCACTCCAACAGTTCGGACCCCTTGCGGGGCCCTACTCTCTCTACTTAACATGTATACAGATATAAAAATAAAATCCTAACGGATTTACTTTTATATCTGTATGGTGCGAGTAGAGGGAATCGGACCCTCGTCTTATCCTTGGGAAGGATACATAATAGCCATTATACGATACTCGCGTCTTTTATATTATAACACAAAAGGGGATTAGATAGTAGTTATTTATTGACTGAGCAAGAAACGGTGCCGTTTTTATATAGATATCCATGGGTTTTGGTAACTTTTTCGAGACTTTGCCAACCAGAACGGAAAATTTCTACATGAGATTCCCAATTTTTGTAGCTGTTGCCAATATAGACTTCGTCGCCTTCATTGGTAGTTCTGATATCTAAGAATGCAACAAAATGATCTTTGCCGGTACGAACCGTAGCTGTGCCTCTAGCCGTCTTTGCTACCACGACATTGCCTGCCCATAAGTCTCTTTTGATTTCTTCCCATGTAGAAATACGGCCACAATTAAGTTTTTCTGAGCCATTGGGAAGGACCTTTTTGTTATTGACATATGCATCTAGAAAGTTGGAGCCGGCTGCCTTGCTGAGAGTGGCGGGGGTAATATATGGATCGATTGCTGAGAGCGCAGATGCGGCTGCAATGACGTTGCAGCCAGCAGAGCATAAGTTATTCCATGCAGAATAATTACATTGCTCGTAAATATTAAATGTAAGATGATTCTTTGAATTGGTGTATAATGGTCCTGAAGAATCGGGATTTTTGTATGCATTCACGGCGCCGAGATTGTTGCTCGAGCTAGAACCACCACTACTACCATTGCCAAAAGCACTACCATGATCAACGTCAGATGGGTCGACTTTGTTTGGGAGATTAAGGGCTACATTTTCACAGACAGCATCATAGCCTTGAGTTAGGTCTACCATACCACCTGGGATTAACCAGTTCATGACTGCCCACATTACTGCCCATGCGGCAATACCAATGGTTACATCAAAGAGACGTTTCTTAGCTGCAGCTACTTGAGATTGGTTATCCCGGGCAGTCATGTACTGGATACCAGCAATAGTTACACCAATGATTGCTGCTGCTCCAAGACCATAGACAAAGATTTTCAGGATCAAAAGTAATAGACCCATGATACACATGTTAGCAGGCAAAATACTGGTGGTTTCCGATGCAGCATCAGCTAGGATTGAAGTTATATTTGTCATTCTGTTTCTATTTTATCACAAAAGTAATCTGTTAGCGGAACTTATGGCGTTTATACTGTTGAGTGAATAATAAGCTTTTGTTAGACGAAAATGCGTTGCATATGTTGAAAGTATGGTATAATTAGTGTGTCCAAACTATTTTGTCAAAATGTAAGCAGGTTATTTTATTTGCAACTGCTATTTCAGCGTTGAAAACGGCATCGCGAGTTCGTTTGCGTTGAATTAGCTAAAAGCTTAATCCTGCTACGACGAAAATGGTTTGGACACCCTCGCGGTGTCGTTTTTGTTTTATGGTTATTGTTCTCCATAAAACAAATTAGCAAGGGATAAAAAGATTAAAGA
>CAZUNS010000042.1:0-1458 GCA_964621655.1 uncultured Candidatus Saccharibacteria bacterium
TCAAGCTTGGAATGTGGCTCAGTAGTGTCGACCAAGAGCGCGCAAATATCAGCTTCTTCGATGGCGGCTAGCGTGCGCAAGGCGGAGAATTTTTCGATTCCGACTTCGCGTTTGCCGGGTTTGCGCAGGCCGGCGGTGTCGAGAATCTCTAGGGTGCGATTGTGATAACGTATTTCTACACGATTAATATCGCGCGTGGTGCCTTGACGTGAGCTGACGAGTGCTTGCTGTTTTTGGCCTAGTGAATTGAAAAGGCTGGATTTGCCGACATTGGGGCGGCCGATCAAGGCTATTTTGAGCGGTGTAGGGGAGCTTGACGCGGTTTCGTGCTCGGGAGACGACGTCATTGACGCCTGCCGTTGCGGGGCGGAAGTTTCTATATTAGCCGAACCATTCAGTGTCGCAAAAAGGGTGGTTTTTAGTTCTTTTATTCCCTGCCCGGTGGTGGCGGAGATGCGGAAAGTTTGGGCGGGTTTGATGCCAAGGCGCAGGAATTCTTCGGCGGGTAGACTCTCGCCTAAGTCGGATTTGTTTAATAATAATAGAACGGACTTGCGGGATTTAAGAGCTTTTTTGGCAATGTCTTTGTCGCGATCGTCGGGGTACTTAGAGCTATCAAGAGTCAAAAGGATTAAATCGGCTGCGTCAATCGCGTCGGCGATTTGGTCTTGGATGCCGGCTTCAAAATCGTCGGTCGGGTCCTTGAGACCGGCAGTATCAATCAACAAAAACCGATCATCGATGCGCGCCATGACGTTATCACGCGTAGTGCCCTCTTCGCGGGCGACGATGGCGATGTTTTTGTGCGCGAAACGATTTAGGAGACTGGACTTACCGGCGTTGGTTTGGCCAATTAGTGCCACGATTGGAAGCTTTTTCATATATATTATTGTAGCACAAAAAGCGGGTTTTATCAAATGAATTTTTTAAGCATAAAAGCTTTTATTTTCAAAAAGGCTGTGCTATAATTGACGTAATGGGCAAAGTTATTATTAATGAAACTGCTGCCACTGAAACTGCGAGAAGTGGAAGTTCAAACAAAAAAAGCTCGGCCAATGGTCAGAGTGAGCGTGCGCATGTCGATGTTTCGCGGAAGGCGAAAGAACCAGAAAATTCTAAAAAATTTGCAGTAAAAGTCGAATCGCAAGGCGCAGATGAATCGGTGGTTGTAGTGAAGGATGCGAAGAAAGCTCCGAATCAGGTCAAAAATAATAATTCTGCCGCGCAGAAGTCTAGTCGCGTCATCACGAAAGCTCCTGCGACTAAGGAAGTTGCGATCGTGAAACGTTCGTCAAAGATTTCACGCTTTGCCGCTGGGGATAAACCGCAAATTATTGCGCGTGAGACACCAGTAAAGGCAGTGCCGCGTGATATTGATAAAACCGAAATGGGTTTGGTCTTGCGTAGTCGTGCTCGAATTGTTGATCCAGAAATTGCTTTGATGGATAGCCGTTCGCG
>CAZUNS010000042.1:1558-6661 GCA_964621655.1 uncultured Candidatus Saccharibacteria bacterium
AATAACAAAGAAATGTGCACGGTGCACTTTGAGTCGAATGGTGGTTCGGAAGTTGAAGGGGTAGAATTTGTTTGTGGGCGTACGATTAATCCGCCCGAAGACCCGGTGAAAGAAGGTTTTACTTTTCAGGGTTGGATTTATGAGGGTGATCCGTTTGATTTTACAGAAGGTATTTATAAGAATGCTACACTGGTCGCCAAGTGGCAAGTTGATGATGGCGTAGAAATCGTGACGGTGAAGTTTGATACGGATGGTGGCTCGTCGATTAATGATATTGAGATTGCCAAGGGCAAAACTTTGACCGAGCCTAGCGCGCCGACCAAGATGGGTTATGTTTTCCAGGATTGGTACTTGGGTGATGAAGTTTTTGACTTCTCACAGCCGATCGAAGAAAATATTACGCTAAAGGCGAAGTGGGAGCGGCGTAATAGTGCGGATAATGGCGGCGATACGACGTCGGCGAAGCCTAATAATCGTGCTACTAGCGTGAAGGTAAATACGGCGAAGGTGGATTTGGAGATTGGCAAGAGCGCTGCGGTAACGGTAAATGTCTTGCCGAGTTCGGCGGAATATTCCCTGGCGGCTACAGTAAATAATGACGTGGTGGAATGTAGCGTAAATAAGAATACGGTAAATTGCGTCGCCAAGAAAGCTGGTATCGCTACGGTGCGCGTGCGGGATGTTAATAGTGGCAATTCTAGTACCTTTACGGTAACGGTGCCTGAAGATGATAAACCGCCGGTTAATAATGGTGATGACGATGATGATCCGCCAGTGAAAGATCCGGATCCGGTGAGTTATACTTTGACGATTAATTATGTTGATGACGCTGGTAATGTAGTGGCAAGTCAATATGTGCAGAGTCTGGCGGCGGGTACGGCTTATAATGTTAATTCCCCGTCTGTGGATGGTTATACGACTACTCAGCCGATTGTGAATGGTACGATTCAGCAAGATACTGTGGTTCGGGTTGAGTACCAGAAAAATACTACTACCACTGAGCCTGAGCCAGAACCTGTGAATCCGCCAGAAGGTTAGTTTTAAGAGAGAGTTAACTTGCCACATAAAAACTGCCCCGACCTAATGGTCGGGGCGAGCTTGGCTTGAGAAATCTTGAACAAATGGTATTCGTTGGTGTTTTTTGCTTATTGCAGGCGCAGTATTGTAAGTAGACTTTTAAGTCTCACTCTCACCTTCCTGTTCGGTTTTGATTACGCGCTCGAGATCTTCCATCGAACGAATGTAATTGCCGTTGGCCAGCTGCTCGGCGGTCATGGGTACAACCTGTGCACTATATCTCTCGGGCGACGACGCGACAACGGCGCTCATGATGACATTGCGATACGGATACAGCTCGGAAGCGGGGTTGTGGACTTCCTGAAGATAGCGGCGCACGATGGGGTCACAAAATTTGATGTCTTCGACAATCAGGTCGGGCATCGTGAAGATGTCGTTGGACAAGATTTGTCCATAGCGGCGAACTTTGATATACTGCATCTGCTCTTCGGAAGAGAGCGCGGAATATTCATCGGCGTCGATGATGGTGCCGCCACGGATATATACTACATCGGGCCAAGGCTGATGCTCCGAAATGGGCTCGAATGTAGTATGGTCCAACTCATGCCCATCATCGTCGAGAGCGCCGCAGTTAAAGATGAAACCGCGAAAGAGACGTTTGTCGATCGATTCGATGGTCTCCGGGTCGATCTCGTGACCCCCATCGTCGAGAGTGCTGCTGTCAAAGACCATGCCGCGGAAACGCTGTTTGTCGCCGGTATCGCCGTTGGAGTTATCGCTGGCATCCGCGGAAGTCGCGGCGGAAGAAGCATGGCGTGTTTTTGTGCTATTCTTCTTGATGATGCGGTCATGGGAGTAAATAACCTTCTCGGCTTTCTGCTCCGCAAAGAGCAGTTCGCCCAAGATGTGGAGATGCAGCTGGCGTCCCTGCAGGTACAGCGCCTCGTCAAAGATGCGGTGTCGGCGCAGCGCAGCGATGTAACCCTTGATGAAGGCGTCACTGCATTCAGCTGTTGGTACGCTCTCCAGGCTGTACGGCGGGTTGAGATAGTAGTGGAAGTCCTTGTCGATTTCGGGGGTCTGGCGATTCTGATTGACGCCAGTCTGTGTGTTCTGCCTGCCGTTCTCCTGGTGGTTCGGGTTGACATTGATGTTCATAGATTTTGATCTCCTTCTATAAAGTCTCGCACACCTACTATGAAAAGGTGAGCGGTTTCTTTATAGAAAGAAATCAGCCAAAATTTAAAGATCGGGGATCAAGAAGAACCCCATAATTCCATTGTAGCATACATTTGCTAAAATGTCAATATCTTTCTCACTTTTTCCTGGATTTTACAAATTTACACCGGAAAGGCCTTCATTTGAGTGGCGTCTTTATTGTATAACGGCCTTTTTTGGACGACAGTGTATTTATTGTATACAACGGGCGAAAAGTCTCTTTCTTTTTCTGATGTAATATGATAAAATAAAAGTATTGATGAAGGATGTAGGTCTTTCATGAGATATTGGTTCCGTCGTCTAGTGGTCTAGGACGTCTGGTTCTCATCCAGAAAATCGCGGGTTCGACTCCCGCCGGAATCACCAAGTGATATAAAAAGAAGCCTTTCGGCTTGTTTTTTTGTCGAGATAGTATATATAGGATTTGTTTGGCTACAAGAAATAATAGTATTACAATGTAAATATTGAGAGTGGCCTAGTTGTGTTATGGTTAGGCCAAGCTCTCTTTTTTGGTGACTTCAATCAGTTTTGACTACGTTGATCGAAGGCTTATGATGATTTTGATTTTTGTTGTTGGTTCTTTGATTTTGAGATTTTAGCTGGAATATGCGATGCAACGGATGGAGAGACCGAAGTACTTATTGCCGTAGTCGGCCGGGTAGGTATCGTTGTTATTGAAGTTGAGATAGTAAACGTCATAACTACTATTACGCACAGTCCGTGACCAATAGAACCCGTTCGAGCCTGCACTACTGAGCCCGCTAGAGTAGACGAACCCGGCGGCTGGGAAGAAGGCACCGCCAGAAGTTGCAGTTGATGCGCCTAACCATCTACCATTAATACCGTCAATAGAAGTCCATGTAGTAGTCCATTTTAGTGTCTGGAAATCTCCACTATAATCACCTTTTGGCAGCTTCCAGCCTTTGGGACAAATACTGGATGATGCTTCACCATAAGACATAGAGTAAGTACCTGTGCCGGCGGTAGCGGCGTACCAAGAATAGTAGTAACCATAGTCAGATTTGTAGTTGGCTTTGCCAAAACCATCCATATTAAACTGAGCTTTGTTATCACTATCTGTTGTTGACCAGTTACTGGCGGTAGTAACGTCAGTGGCCGTACCAGCGGTATAGTTTGATGCAACATCAGAATTAGCCGAAGTAAGTGTAACAGAGCTTAAGTTTAACTTAAGATTATCTACCATCCAGCAGTTGCCATCGGCAAGTTTGCGGACATTATAAATGGTTTCGTCACGAGTATCGTAGAGTTCCCCACTAGTACCGACACTTTGATTGGCACATATATTAGTAGACATATCTTGCATCTTCCTAATACCGCCAAAACCAGTTACGGATGGCCCGTCCTGTTTCCACACCGCATACAACGTCTTAGTAGGTGATTCTGATGATAGTTGGACTTTACTACTACCAGCCGTATAAGTAGCAGTAGTGGCATTAGGATCTTCACTCCAACCTAAGAAGGTATAACCAGTTCTAGCTAAGTTACCATTATTAGTTGCTGCGGTAAACTCATAAGAATCTGTGTCGTAGACACTTATAGTTTGAGTAGTAGGAGCAGTACCAGATGTATTGTTATTACCATTGTATATTACTGTATAAGTAGTAAGAACTCTAGGAGTAACCGTAAGGGCTAAGGTTACACTAGCTTGATAAGATCCAGTAGGTTTATCTTGATCAAATCTAGCAGCAAAGACTAGTTTATTATAAGATGCTAAGGTACCATTGATAGTCTTGTTAGAGACTAGATTAGTACCCGTAGTAGTAGGAGCAGTATAAGTGAGATTATCATTATTTGTACCATTACTAGTACTACTAGCTAATGTCTCCCAGGCATAGCCCCAAGTACTATTATCCATGTTACTACCAGTCTTACCACTTGCACTAGTTAAGTTATCACTACTAGTAGCATTACTACCTTTATAACTTAAAGTAGGAGTACCCGATATAACTAAACTATAGGATGCTACATTGTCTGATGCGATAGTAATCTTATGGGTTCTATAGGCTGTACTATCTCTACCGGCAGTTACTCGCTCATTCTTACCACTACCAGCAATACTAATACTAGCAGTACTATCGCCAATGAGTTCGTCGGCGTAGACTTCATTATTACTACTTGCACCATTAACTAAGTTAGTTATACTATTGATACTATTTAGGCTAATTAGGTCTTTAAAGTTACTAGGACTAATACTATATGTCATAATACCCAGAAGAACAAAGATGCTTAGGACCGGAATACTTTGAAGAATTCTTTTACCAATCCTAGAAGAATTGGATATTGCATTAAGGCTAACCTTGCATTTTAGTCTTAACTTTTGATAGTGTATTTTTAGCATCTTTGTTCTCCTTACGGGTGTTTATGGCATTTGTACCTTACAAGTGAGCGCTCTTTGTTTTTATATAAGTATTCTCCTTATTCCGAAAGAAGGACATCAAAAACCAGTGACGACAGGTGCTAATATACTGCCGCTATCGACTAAAAATGGTTCTTGATTTTATTTACAAAACAAAAACGACACCATAATGGTGTAAGACAAATCAACCTGCAAGTTTTGCAACTCAAAGAATGAAAAGCGTCCACTATGGTGCCGTTTCTTATCTTTGAATTACAAAAATAAACTTGCATTAAATTGTTGAATTGTCTTACATTTTGATTGTATCAAAGAAGTTTCAAACTGACAATAGAAAACGCTTATAATGTTTTGACCCATGACATTGTTATAGGGCAATAATAAAAGGCGGTAGAATTGTTGATGTTTTTTCCTTGATTTGATACAATGTAGCTAAAGTAAGTCCCCGCAGGGCGCATTGAGTGCTTAGCGTAGGGGGCTTCTTTTTTTGTTTT
>CAZUNS010000043.1:0-5058 GCA_964621655.1 uncultured Candidatus Saccharibacteria bacterium
AGTTTATAACTAACTATTATGAAGATTTTTGTCTCACATCATTTACAAATGAACAAATCTCTCTCGCAAGGGGGCTTTGCTTTTTGCCGTAGTTGTGGTATACTCAAAGTAGAAAATTCACACGCCCGAGTGGTGAAATTGGTATACACGTATGCCTTAGGAGCATATGTCGCAAGACGTGCTGGTTCAAGTCCAGTCTCGGGCACCACGGAATTGTACCCCTATTGATCACCGTTGGGTGATTTTTTGATGCATAGGAGCGCAGGTACCGGCAGAGTCGGCGCTTCGCTACAAGTCCAGTCTCGGGCACCACGGACACAGCTCTTTGGGGCTGGTTTTTGTTTGTGCACTTGGCTTGAATTAACTCTACCGAAAAGCCCTAGTCAATATTCTTCATATCCGCCAATCGTACTCCGTTGTAGCACCAATATTGCGCACCCCGATAAGATTCAGACTTATTGGCTTTTCCGATTTCTTCTGCAATTTTTCTCGTCAATGGCGTAAGCTTATAAATATACCCCGAATATTCCACTTCGCGCTCGCCAACGATTTTGGCGGTAATTGTTGCGTCATAGCAAAGGCTAATTTGATCACCATTTTTTAACCCTATACGATAAAAACTAAAGTAATTACTTTCGGCGCGAGTTTTACTAACGGCATCGAAACGCTGTTCTTTGTTGACATTTTCCGGAAAAACAACTGTACCTTCAAAGGCTAGCAAAAGTTGTTCAACTAATTCTAAATCTAGCGCAAAAAGCTCGCTATCCGCTACGCGATGCTTGGCAAACACTTCATGAACTAATTTCTCTTTATCGCCGTAGTCGTCTACTTCGATTGCGAAAGCGCGCCTTAATCCAACCACATTATAGTACCCATTATTTTCTAAATGGCGCATCCGTTTTGAAAATTGTTTGGTTTGCGTCTTGCCAATCTTAATCAAACCAGGAACTGCGGTAGTCATTACATAAATTACACCTTTACTCATTGGTTCCCTTTCGCGCGATTATGCGTCTTGATGACGTTTGGCGATTTGTCTTACTTGCACCATATCGGTATATGAAGTGCAGGAACTTATCATTTTTGGATCGTTTCACCTGATGCAGAGATTCATTCTTTGCCATGTTTATATTATACCGCATAGAGAACTCTTGTCACAAAATGCGTCCAATTCTTGTGACAAAACGGTTTTTACATATATAGAAAAACATATATGAGTAGCCACTTTTTAATCAAAAGCCTGGCAACAACTTAGTCAACTTACCCGTATTGTCAGCTTGGGGTATTCATCAAACTTTGCGTTTAAAATCAAGGTTTTTGGCTAATTTAAACGTAAAGTTTGCAGAAAATGGGTAAAATATGCGGGATTTCTGCATGTAGTTTTGTTGAAAAAATAATTCTTGTGCAAAGCTAGGAAATCGATTATAATTAAAATGTTGATATAGTTACATTTGATATAGCAAACGTTTTGCGTATTCGCGACTAATTATGTTTCATAGAAGATGTACGGCACCATAAGGATAGTCGTTTCTATGAAATATATTAATATGTTTGCTAGAATGTACTATATCAACACCTTATGGTGTCGTTTTTTGTTAAGGACAAAGAGAAGTTAATTATAGTATTATTCTTCGACACGGAATAATAGGTAAAGAAAGCATAAAAATACTAAGTATACATAATATATCCTAGAAACCGGAATACTTTCTAGAATATATACTTAACTTAGGATAATGCTAGCTTTTTGATGTCCTAATTCCTAACAAAAAATAAGAGTCTTATGAATGCGCTTCTAGCTTTTCTTAGCTATTGCGCTAGAGATGTCTACCATTTGGGTTATATATACTTATATTCCTAAAGGAGGGCAAAGATGCTAAAACCTATATCAAGGTTAAGATCTATATGCAAGGGAGATCTTAATCATAATACTAACTTAGTAAATAAACAAAGTAGACAGAATGGTTATTATAGCTGTTCTATAACTAGAGTTAGTAAAAGAATTCTACATTCTATTCCGGTCCTAAGCATCTTTGTTCTCCTGGGTATTATGGGATATGGTACGATAGTAATTGGTTTTGGAGAAGTTGATGATGAAGCCTATGCAGCAGAAACGGTTAGTAATAATACATCTCTCATTATAGATAATGGTACTCCTACTGATAGTACAGCTACAGTCAGAAATGGTGTAGCTTATTCTAGTCATACCGTACAAGTAAAGGCAGACAATATTACTGGTTATACATTAAGTATTACTGGACCAACTAACTTAAGTAATGGTTATACTACAATTAGTGGTGCCGGTGGCAAGACTGGTTCTACTATGAATGATAATACTTGGGGATATGGTTGGAATACTACAAGTACCGCTAATGCTAATATGACTTATAATAGCTTTACTGGTAATGCACAAACATTAGAAAATAACGCTTCCGCTACTTCTGCTAACTTTACTAAGAAGCTAGTCTTTGCGGCTAAGTTTAATCAGAATGCGGCGGAAGGACATTATCGGGCGAATGTGAAGTTGAATCTTACTGTTACGCCAAAAACTTTAACTGGAGATTATTCTGTTACTTACAACATGAACGGCGGTACTGGCGGCCCAGAGAACATGAGTATTACAAATGACCCAATGTTCACAAGTTATAAGTATACTATCCCTAACGATATACCTACTAGGTCCAATTACTTCTTTATGGGCTGGAGCGATGATGACAGTGCTGACATACACAATACAAAATATAAACCAGGTAGCACCATAAATTTAACTACCGCTAACTCAAATGTAACTCTCTCTGCAGTATGGGCCCCATCATGGGATATTATGACCACTATGCAACAAATGACTCCACAAGCTTGTGCTAGTGCTACTATTAGCGCAGAAAAAACTCTCATAGATACCCGTGATAATAATGCATCTTCTTATCTCATTCGTAAGCTTAAAGATGGTAATTGTTGGATGACTACTAATCTAACACTAGACCTTAGTAAAGCTGGCGTTGCTACGGTTGCCGAATCTGATAATCTCACATCTGCCTACCCTTCTACCGATCTACCTAATAGATGGAGTACATCAACTACTAATGCTTGGCAAAATGATGAGACTATTGCTCAATTCTCCAAATCCCCGCAGAAAAAAGCTGATAGCTCTGGTACCTACCAGTCATCCTATGGCTATTACTACAACTCAAGAGCCGTTGCCGCCGGAGCTGCGGCTTCTAGCTCAGGTAGCATGTTTAGTAGGAGCATCTGTCCTAAAGGTTGGAGATTGCCAATCGCCGCCTCCGAGAGCTCCAAAGGAGACTTTTATGTTCTAGGTAGTAAGGGTGCAAAAAACGAAGTGTCTTCTTATCAACGTATCTTACTCGGTGCATCCACTGAAACAGACGGCGGCGTTTATTTTCTAGCTGCCGGATATGTCGACTCTAATGGACTTAACAATGGGGGCACCGTCGGTAATTACTGGTCTCGTACTATAAATTATATAACTCACACTGAACGTTATCTCACCTTCAGCAGTAGTTATATCAACTTGGAAGGCGACTACGGTGGCAACTACTACGGCCGCTCCGTGCGATGCGTTGCCTATTCCAGCTAAGCTCCATATTCTCCTAGAACATGTTATAATGTAGTTATCATGTCAGCACAAAAGTCCGCAAGAGCCCCAATATCTCCAAATCTTTCTCGTGCACAAAATCCTACCGCAGCCCAAGCATCTCCCACGCAAAAGCCCCCGCTTGTACTCCTGCATGGCCTATTCGGGTCGCCGCTGGGGCTGGCCGAGATTACTCAAGACTTGCGCGATGCGGGCTATACAGTATTCGTGCCGGCGATCCCACCCTTCGCCGGCAGCGAAACAGCTTGGGACGAGCAGCGCAAGGCAATCAGCAACCAAGCAGCTCAGACCGCACTAGATCAGCACGATGCGCCTAGCCGTCAGACGGCTCATACTACATCATCAAGCTCTAGCCATCATTTAACACAAACTAAACAAACTGTGTCTAGGCCAGACATTTCACTCGACCAACGCTACGCTGATTATCTGCGCACCTATCTGCAGCTGAACCAGATCGAAAATCCCGTGCTAATCGGTCATTCTATGGGTACGCTGGTAGCGACTAGCTTCGTCCGCCATTATCCCGAGCTCGGCAACGAAAAGCTCATCTTATTGTCGCCGATTTCTACAATTCCCAATTTCTTCATTGCCAAAATCTCGGTTCTCTCGGCCTATCTTCCACCTAAGCTGATCGATTGGATTACGACCAGATTTCTTATCATCGCGCGTGGCCGCAAGAACTTTCGCAAAATTATTGCCCAAGTCCATGCTTGCAGCCTAGATCATCGCCCCAGCCGCAAGTATATCAGAGAGGCTACGAAGTTCTCTACTACTTACAGCATTACTAAAAACTTACTTAATATCACCCATACTAAGCGGAAAATCCAGATTTTGCTGCTTCCTGGCGAACATGATCGTCTTGTCCCCTTGGCTGGCACGCGCCAAGCAGCCGAGCAATTAAATCAATTCCCTGGCCAGACTTTTGCTTGCGAGTGTGTCAGCCTGCCCGAGACTGGACATCTCCATAATTACGAAAAACCGCACGAAACCGTCCAGCAAATTATCAAGTTTTTAGAAAGTTAAGTTAATCCTGCCGCGTGCTGCGCAGTTATTACATAAATAAGTCCAGGAATCAAATACGAAAAAACTGCACAACGTCAGCGCGTCGAAATTACATCGTTCCCAAGATAGTAGGCTGCCCTTGCAATAAATTCGCCAAGATATGCATATAGACTTCTGCGCCTTTTACTGCGCACGGTTCACTATTCTTTTTGCTTGTTTCTAGCTGATCCCACAAATTGCCATAAGTATAAGCATAGGCGGAGATCTCCGAATCATTATCTAGCTTGTGCTCTGAATCAATTTTCGACCCAGGCAATACGCTAGGCGCCGTCGTCAGTAGCGCCAACTTGTCGTCTGCCACTACTGAGAGATATTTTTGGTTAAATTCTAGCGGCTGGGTTTTGTCAGGATTGTCAATCAAGACTACTTTGCGAATTTTGTTAATT
>CAZUNS010000043.1:5068-6651 GCA_964621655.1 uncultured Candidatus Saccharibacteria bacterium
GAAATTTGTGATGGCTGTTATACAGGTAATTGCGCGCGATTTCTTGTACTGCGTCTCCGCCGCCTGTGGCAATAAGACGTATTGCGGTGCAAACTTGGCAAACAAATTTTCTAGCAGATCTTGCGACATAGAAGCATCGACCCGCATCACTACGGCGCCAATTTGAAAAGCCGCCAAGAAGTAGATTATCAAATCGTAATTAGGATCAGTAAAAGTCAGCAAGCGGTCGCCTGGTTTTACTCCAGAACCTTGCAGATGCCGCACCGCACGCGCCACATCTTGCTCGGTTTGTGCAAAAGTCTTGCAAACAACCTGATTCTTTGCATCATCATAAAAGGCTGGCTTATCCGATTTTTCCTGGCAAACTCGGTGAAATTGCTCTACGATCTTGCTCATCTTACCTCCGCATTTACATCTCTTATTATACACCAAAATAAGAGATTGAGCAATGTTGTGTTATTATTCAATTAAGGGTACGTCTAATTAAATAATAGCATTAGCTAAATTATTGCAACTTTTGCACCTGCAAGGCATCAAGCTCGACGGGTGTTTCGCGGCCAAACATTGATACCATCACTTTTAGCTTACCCTTCGTAGTATCAATTTCCGAAACAGTGCCTTCAAAGCCCTTAAACGGCCCGTCAATAATCGAAATTACTTCGTTGATCTCGTAATTGACCGAATACTTCGGGTCTTCTACGCCCATGCGCTTCTTGATTTTATTAATCTCAACTTCCGAAACTGGGGTAGGCTGAGTGCCACTACCGATAAATCCAGTCACGCCCGGCGTATTGCGCACAATATACCAAGTTTCATCCGAAAGACACATCTCAATCAAGACATAACCCTGGAAAATCTTGCGGTCTACTACCTTGCGTTTGCCGTTTTTAATCTCAATTTGTTTTTCTTTTGGCACGATTGCGTCAAAAATCTTGCCATCTAACTCGCCACTATCCACGTGTTCTTTAATACTATTGGCGACCTTGTCTTCGTACCCGCTATAAGTACTAATTGCGTACCACGCGCGGGTATCATCATAACGGTTTACTGCCATATTTGCTCCTTAATGCTAATTATTTAAATAATAAATCGAAAATAAAAGTAAAGAATACGTCGAGAAGAGTCAAAAAGACCATAAAAAGTGCGACGTAGACCAGCACGGCTAGGGTCATTTTCCAGGTAGCTGGGCGATTCGGCCAGCGGACTTGGCGAATTTCGCGCCAAGAATCGCGCAAATAGCGACCAAGCGCCACAAACGGGCGGAAAAGCAAGAAATAGCTCTTCACGGGGCGCTCTTCGTCGGATTTCTGGGACTTTTTGAGAGCGCGCTTTTCTTTGCGACTCAGCTTTTTGGGCTGGTTTAGCTCTTGATCGGCTTTGTCTACGGCCTGAAGCTCGGTCTTGCCAGTCTCAGACACGACTAATTCGGCCGTCGGGATATCTTTAGTGTCTTTGGCCGTTTTGGTAGCTTTGGCGGCTTCGGTATTATTCGATCCCTTAGCTTCTTTCTGGCGGCTCGAGCCAGCGGTGATTTTGGTAATGTGTTGCCCATTTTTGGTATTGCCGGTGGCAGCGCGGAGCTG
>CAZUNS010000044.1:0-6310 GCA_964621655.1 uncultured Candidatus Saccharibacteria bacterium
ACCTAGTACTTTATTTGCGTAGCCGACTTAAGGGATAGTCTTGGTATTTACTATATGCCTTTGTGGTCCCTAGTGTTTTGTCTTTCGGAATCATGAACCTTTTAGACTGGGGCGGGTCCGCATTGCGCGAGCAGGTTGTGAAAATAAATAAGGCTTACTCGCAATAAGGAGAGCCCCACCTGGATGACGAAAGATAAAACACTAGGGATAAAGCGTATCAGTCATATTCCAGAAAAAGATATTTTTATGGAATAGGTTAAACAGCTTGATTTAGCTTAAGTTAGACTTTTCCCCTGACTTATGCTAAAATGATAACTATTATGAGTCGTGTACCAAACGTACTCTGTCGCAAGAATCGTATCTTGCTGGGAGAATTAGTTAAAACAGATTTTAAACTCCGCTATCAGGGGTCAGTTTTGGGTTGTCTATGGGCGGTTATTCGCCCACTTTTGATGTTTACAATTCTTTATATCGTGTTTGCGAAATTACTCAGAATCGGGGCAGATATTCCGCATTATCCAGTTTATCTTTTAACTGGTACAGTGCTTTGGAACTTCTTTACCGAATGCACGGGGCAGGGTATTCAGGCAATCGTACAGCGTGGGGATCTCTTACGCAAGATTAGTTTTCCGAAATACATTGTAGTGGTAGCAGCTACGGCTACGGCGCTGATTAATTTAGCGATTAACCTTGGCGTAATTATTATCTTCGCCATATTTAATGGTGTGACCCCAAGTTTTAGTTGGTTGCTGGTGTTGCCACTGATTTTGGAGCTTTATGCTTTTGCTCTAGGGATTTCTTTCTTACTTGGCGCAATTAATGTCAAATATCGTGATATCACGTCGATTTGGGATGTACTGACGCAAGCATTATTTTATGCGGTGCCGGTGATTTATCCGCTTACGATGGTATTAAACTCGGGCAGCTTTGGGATGGTCGCTAGCCAGATTATTCTGTTGAACCCGATTGCACAGGTAATTCAGGACGTGCGCTATAATCTAATTACCGATGCAACAATCACTACTTGGAGCCTGGTAGAATGGCCCCTTTGTATCTTTCCAATTTTGTTTGTCTTCTTGGTATTGCTGCTTGCGGCGCTATTCTTCCGAAAACGTTCAAAACGCTTTGCGGAGGAGGTCTAGATGAGTAAAAAAACTCGTACTGTGGAAAAAAACCGTAATCCTGTGGAAAACTCTGCATCAGTCTGTGGAAAACATGTGAAAAAGTCTGGCAAAAACGGTGGAAAACCCTGTGGGAAAGTTGTTATTAGCGTAAAAGACTTACATAAAAGCTTTCGTTTACCGTCAGAGCGAGCCGCCGGTCTTAAACAAGCCATTTTTAATTGGTTTAAGGGAATTAAGGGTTATACCGAACAGCAAGTTTTGAAAGGTGTGAGTTTTGATGTGCACCAGGGGGAGTTTATTGGCATCGTAGGACGTAATGGCTCAGGTAAATCTACCCTACTCAAGCTTTTGGCCCAGATTTATTATCCAGAAAGTGGCGAAATCAAGGTAGATGGTACGCTAGTGCCGTTTATTGAGCTGGGTGTAGGCTTTAATCCGGAATTAACTGGCCGAGAAAATGTTTATTTGAATGGTGCCTTGCTGGGTTTTTCGCGTAAGGAAATGGACTCCATGTATGATGAGATTGTTCGCTTTGCCGAGCTAGAGCCATTTATGGATGCCAAACTTAAAAACTATTCATCTGGTATGCAAGTACGGTTGGCTTTCTCGATTGCAATTCGTGCCAAAGGTGATATTCTTATTCTCGATGAAGTTCTGGCAGTAGGTGATGCAGCTTTTCAGCAGAAATGTAATGATTATTTTGCTAGTTTGCATGGCCAACAAACGGTGATTTTGGTAACTCACTCGATGGGGAATGTGCGCGAGTTCTGCGACCGTGCAATTTTAATTGAGAATGGCCAGATTATGACTGAAGGTGATCCAGAAACCGTAGCAAAGGCTTATGAAGGATTGTGGAGTTAGGAGAAGAATGAGTAAAGATAAGTCAGCAATACCAGATGTCTTAATTGTCGGCGCGGGTTTGTTTGGTCTCACGATGGCAGAGCGCCTTGCTAATGTCTTGGGCAAGAAAGTATTAGTAATTGATCGGCGTGATCATATCGGTGGCAATTGTGCATCAGAAATTGATTCTATTACCGGTATTGAATGTCATAAATATGGCGCACATTTATTCCATACATCCAATCAGGCAGTCTGGGAATACGTTAATAAATTCACAACGTTCACTAATTACGTGCATCGAGTTTATACTACGCATAAGGGCGAGACTTATCCATTGCCGATTAACCTAGGCACGATTAACCAATTCTTCAGTACACATTATTCTCCCGATGAGGCACGTGCTGAGATTGCGCGGCAGGCGGGTGATAGCGTAAAAGAACCAACCAACTTAGCCGAGCAGGGCGTGCGCTTGATCGGTAAGCCGCTTTTCAATGCTTTTATCAAGAATTACACGGCCAAACAATGGCAAACCCCAGCTGAAAAACTTCCGCCAGAAATTATCAAGCGTCTACCGGTGCGCTATAATTATAACAATAATTATTTTGCTGACACTTATGAAGGGCTACCGACGCATGGGTATAGTGCTTGGTTCCAGAATATGATAGCTAAGTGTGGAAAGAATTTGGAAGTGCGTCTGAAGACGGATTATTTTACTGACGCAGAAATCCAAAAACTACGCAAAGATAAAATCATGACAATTTATACTGGTCCAATCGATAAGTTTTATGATTATCAATTTGATGAACTAAAATGGCGTAGTATTACTTTTGAGAAAGAAGTTGTAGACATCGATGATTATCAGGGCTGCCCCGTGATGAACTACGCTGATCTTGATGCTGAGTATACGCGTATTTTGGAATTTAAACATTTCCATCCAGAGCGTCAGACGGGTTGTTATGCTGAAGGTACTGGCAAGACGGTGATTATCCGTGAATATAGCAAGACCTGGACGCGCGAAGATGAGCCGTATTACCCAGTCAACACAGCGGAAGACCGCGAAAAACTGGCCAAATATCAGGCTTTGGCGGCGCAAGAAACCAACGTAATCTTCGGTGGACGTTTGGGCGAATATGCTTATTATGATATGGATAAAACCGTGGCGGCGGCGCTGGCTAAATTTGAAGAGATCAAAGAGAAGTTTTAACTCATGGCAACTCAACGTGTGGGCGAAGGAAGATATTTACCGCTAGTATCGGTGATTATACCGGTTTATAATGTGGGCAAAGTTTTAGAACGGTGTGTCAAATCGGTGCAAAACCAAATTTATCCTAATCTAGAAATTATTTTGGTCGACGACGGTTCGACCGATATGAGCGGAGCATTTTGTGATGTGTTTGCCAAACAAGATAAACGAGTAAAAGTCATTCATCAGACTAATCAAGGACTTTCAGGGGCGCGCAATGCCGGGCTAAAGATTGCTACTGGCAAATGGGTTACTTTTGTAGATAGCGACGATACAGTTTGTCCAGAAATGATCGATATTTTACATAAAATGTGCTATACCGAGCGCGTAAAGATGTCGATCTGTGGGTTTCGTGAAGTAAAAGTTGACGGTGAAGAAAAAACGAAATCTCAAGCCCAGACCAGCGAACAAGTTTTGGATACGGTAACTTGTCTCAAGAAAATGCTGTGTGAAGAAGGTTTCTCGATGTCAGCGTGGGGAAAGTTGTATGAGCGTGAGCTTTTTGATCTAGTGCAATTTCCAGAACATCGTCTATATGAGGATGTGGGTACAACTTATAAATTAGTCTTGCAATGTGACAGAATCGCAGTATCGAGCGCTAAAGCATATAATTACTATCAAAATAGTAATTCGATTACCAGGCAAAGTTTTAGTTTGCGCAAGATGGACTTAATTGATTTGACTGATCAGATGTGTGATGAGATTATGCAATGGAGCAAAGCTCAAACTCCCGCCGAGCAGAAGCTATTGATAAATTTAACAAAAAAGCGTCGAATGCATGCTAGATTTAGTATTTTGCGCCAGATTGTAATGGTGGACGAGAATGGTAATAATCCGGTCGACGCAAAGTCATTGCGGAATGCTGAGCAGAATGTGGTAAAGTATCTGCGCAAGCACAAAAATGATGTATTAAAAAATCCTTTGGCCACTCGCCGCGACAAATTGGCGATGCGCGCTTTACAACTGGGCTTGCCGGTATTTAAATTTGCTTGGCAAAAATATAGCGCAGGGAATTCTGTGTAAGTGATGACTTAGCTGTTATTACGAGATTATATAATATATAGCATAGCATTTTTATGGTTTTATTGGAAAACTATCGATTAAGTGTAAAATAAAGCTTAATTTGAACGGTACAGAGAGTACTATCACTAGCATATTTTATAAAAATGTGGTAAAATAAGAATAGAAGAAAACCATATGAAGATATGGGTTTCTTAGTATTCGACAAAGTCGATATTTAAAAAGGAGGTTAAAGTATGCTGAAACTCAATGGAGAGATAGTAGCGGCCAAAAGCTTTCCTGATGGAACACCGCTGCTGAAACAGAAAGTACCCAATTCGGGGAACGAGACTGTACTTGACTGGAGGTACGAGAACGACAAGGAGCTTTTTGCGCTTTACGCGCTGACGAGACATTTGCAGAAACACGGCTGTGACGTCGCCTTGTTTATGCCGTACATTCCCAACGCCCGCATGGACCGCGTCAAGGATCAGGAAGATGTTTTTACGCTGAAGTATTTCGCTGAAATCATCAATTCGCTGGGATTTGTGCGTGTAACCGTGCTGGATCCGCACTCCGCCGTGAGCGAGGCTCTGCTTGAGCGGCTCCAGGTTGTAACTCCCGAGCAATACGTCAAAGATGCCATTACCCGTATTGGCGCTCACGATCTCTTGATGTTTTATCCTGACGAAGGTGCAATGAAGCGCTATTCGGAGATGTTTGACATGCCCTATGCATCGGGAGCAAAGCACAGATATTGGAAGACCGGTAAAATCTCTGGACTGAAGGTTGTAAATGGGGATGATTGCATTGACGGGAGAGACATCCTGATCGTTGACGACATCTGTTCTAAGGGCGGAACTTTCATGCGCGCTGCTACAGCTCTGAAAGCTCTGGGCGCTAAAAACGTCTACCTTTTCGTCTCACACTGCGAGAACACTATTCTGCAAGGAGAGCTTCTGACCAGCGGTCTGATCGAAAAGGTGTACACCACCGACAGTATCTGTACTGTCAATCATGAGAAAGTAGAGGTAATTAGTTTATGAAGATCAATGCTTTATTGCTGAAGGACTTTTACAAGGCAGTCCATTCGGAGATGCTGCCTAAGGGCATCACGAAGTCCGTTTCTTACTTCACTCCCCGCAAAAGTAGAGTTGAACAGTGGACGCATGTCGTAAATTTCGGTTTACAGGCATTCTGTAAGGAATGGCTCATTGACTACTTCCGCGATAACTTCTTCAAACTCTCTGAGAACGAAGTTGTTAGCGAGTATCGGAGAGTTATGGATAATACCATGGGTAAAGATATTTACGATATTGAGAAGATACGCAAGCTGCATCAGTTGGGGTATCTGCCGATCGAGATATTCTCACTGCCCGAAGGTGTTCTTGTGCCTATGCATTGCCCGATTTTCGGGATCACCAATACGCACAAAAATTTCGCCTGGCTGCCGCAGGCACTGGAATCTTTGTTTTCGGCCGAGTTATGTTACCCAATGATTGGCGCCACGGTGGGACACAGCTACCGCGAGGTTGTCAACTTTTGGTATGATAAGACCTGCGACGATGACGTGCTGCGCCGGAGAGCTCTCGGTAACTTCGATTTTCGTGGCGATCAGGGCGTAGATGCGGCGCTTAAGGCTGGATCGGCTTGGTGCTTGTCATTCGTAAACAGCGCCACTGTGCCGGTTATTCCTTATCTCGAGAAGGTCTATAATTGCGATTGCGAGAAAGAAGAAGTGGCCTTTGGTGCTGTTTCGACTGAGCATTTCGTAATGTGTTCCAACTATGCCGTGGATGGCGACGAAATTACTTTTCTCAGGCGAGCATTGACCGAGCTGTACCCGCACACATCTTTCTCGTGCGTTAGCGACTCGTACGACTACTGGAATGTGGTGACAAAACTACTTCCGCAGTTGCACGATGAGATTCTGGCGCACGATGGTTGCTTGCTGGTCAGGGGTGATTCCGGAGACTGCGTAGAAATTGTCACTCAGACCGTCTTCGAGCTCTGGAGACAGTTTGGCGGAACTATAAACTCGAAGGGTTATAAGGTTCTCGATCCGCACGTTAAGGCTCTCTATGGTGACTCTATCACCATCCAT
>CAZUNS010000045.1:0-6137 GCA_964621655.1 uncultured Candidatus Saccharibacteria bacterium
AAAACGCAAAATCCAACCCGAAAAACCATCAAAAACACTTCAAAACCACACAAATTAGCCCAAACTGGACTATCGTTATATTTTCCTCAGAAATTAGCAAAAATTAGCCAAAAATACACAAAACCCACAAAAACGGGCGAAATTTGACTTGTCTTAATCTTAATAAGTGTTATAATGGGACTATAAAGTTTGTTAGTTCTTCATCTTGTGGTGAAGAACTATTTTTATCGTTGTTTGCTCATCTAATTGGGCTTTGGCGACAAATTCCATGTACTTTACAGCCACGCACTACTCCTTGTTAAAATGAAATAACTCGCATCTCGACCTTAATACGGCCACGACTCTTTCTGACAAGAGCAATATTTCGCCCTTATCTCTAGCCTAGCACAAGCTGACTAAAACTTGCAAGCAACAGTGGAATGCGATTTTTATCTCAAATCTCAGTATCTCTAGAAAATATGTTATAATAGAACAATGAACGCAAATGAAATTCGCCAAAAATTCTTAGATTTCCAAGTAAAACACGGGCACAAAGTAATCCCGCCCGCTCCATTAGTGCTAGAAAACGACCCAACTACGCTTTTTACCGGCTCTGGTATGCAGCCATTATTGCCCTATCTCTTGGGGCAGCCCCATCCCGAAGGTGTCCGTTTGGCCGATTCGCAGCCAAGTATGCGCTTGCAGGATATCGAAGATGTGGGCGACCCGCGCCATACGACCGTTTTCGAGATGCTAGGAAATTGGTCGCTAGGCGATTATTTTAAGAAGGAGCAGATTGAGAATTATTTTGAGTTTCTCACTCAGGAAATCGGTCTTGACCCCGAGAAAATTTACGTAACTTGTTTCATTGGTAATGACAAATACGGCATCCCGAAAGATACCGAAGCAGCCGAGATTTGGCAAGAAGTCTTCCGCAAGGCTGGTATTGATGCTAAAATCGCCGAGATCGGTTCGGCCGAGAATGGCGATAAGCGCGGGATTAAGCCGGGTGAGCGGATTTTCTTCTACGACGACAAGGAAAACTGGTGGAGCCGCGGTGGCGGGATTGAGACTACGCCGCTGGGCGACCCTTGTGGCCCAGATTCGGAAGTCTTCTATGACTTTGGCGAAGACAAGCAAGATGTAGAGAAATACGGCAAATCGCATCCTGCTAGCGACGGTGCGCGCTTTATGGAAATTGGCAACCAAGTCTTTATGCAATATAAGCGCAAAGATGACGGCAGTTTTGAAGAATTGGAGCACAAAAACGTCGACTTTGGCGGCGGCTTAGAGCGCTTGGCGGCAGCGGCGATGGGTAGTTTCGACGTGTTTAAGATCTCTCTGATGTTGCCGATTATCGAGAAACTTGAAGAAATCTCCCACAAAAATTACGATAACAACACCGACGAAATGCGTATTATTGCCGATCATTTGCGCGGAGCTTATCTCTTGGCGGCGCAAGGCTTAGTACCGAGTAATAAGGCGCAGGGCTATGCGTTGCGTCGTTTGGTGCGTCGTGCGGTGTTGCGGGCGCTAGATTTAGGAATCTCGCAGGAGTTTCTCGAGCAGGTTATCCCGATTATTGCCGAGAATTATACCGAGCTCTCGGATGATATCTTGCCGTACCGCGATAAGGTGCTTGACGTCCTTACTGCCGAGGAAAACGCCTTCCGCAAGACCATTAACAAAGGCGTAAAAGAACTTCAGAAGCTAGCGCGCGAAAATCGCACACTCACCGGCGAAGATTTGTTTAGATTGCAAGATACTTATGGTTTTCCGCTGGAATTAAGTGTAGAAGAAGTCTACAAGATGGGTTTGGAGCTCTCCAAAGATTATCAAGATGAGTTTGAAAAAGCCCTGAACGAACAGCGTGAACGCAGCAAGACTGCTTCAAAGGGGATGTTTAAGGGCGGACTTTCGGATACTAGCGATCAGACCGTGAAATACCATACGGCTTGCCATCTGCTCTTGGCGGCTTTGCAGCAGGAAATCAGCCCTGATATTAACCAAAAGGGTAGCAATCTTACGCCGGAGCGCTTGCGTTTTGACTTTAATGTTGACCATAAGTTGACACCCGAAGAGCTAGAGCGAGTAGAGAAGCTCGTCAATCAATGGATTGCCGCGGATTTGCCGGTAGTCTACGCCGAGTACGACAAAGATTATGCTTTTGACACCTTGCACGCACACGGTTCATTCCGTGACCGTTATCCCGATCGGGTGACGGTCTATGCGATTGGTGCCGGTCTCGAGACTCCCGCCGACGACAAAGAAAAGATCTCTGTAGAAATCTGTGGCGGTCCACACGTTACGCACACTGGCGAACTCGGCCACTTCAAGATTACCAAAGAAGAATCATCAAGTGCCGGCGTGCGCCGCATCAAAGCAGTCTTAGACTAGTCATCGGCAGGTTAGATGGAGCGAGTATGACGTTCGTCCCATATAGATGTTGTAATTTTTACAACATCTATACCTGTCTACCAAAACCTTAATTCTTGTGCTAAAATAAAGTAATAATGGGTTATCTAGCAAAAAAGTGGGCTGAGCAACGAGCTAACCCAACGCCAAAATGGAAACGCCTAGAACGCCAGATTTTAGTAATGGTGGCATTTTTCAGCATTTCGATAGGGCTCTGGGAGAACTTCCGTCAGCTTTGGCTAGAATCTAATGGCTACACCGCGCCCGACATTAGCAATATTTTGAGCTTGGGTATGCTGGTAGGGGTGGGCGGCATTATTATCGTGGGGAAATTTGTGCGCATGTCGCGAATTCGCAACCTAGTTACGGTGACGCTTGCGGCACGTTTTCTAAATTTACTCGCTCTATTTTGTCTGAATGCGGCCGGCAATCGCGCTATGATTGATTTTTGTATTATTTTTGATGTAACGTCGAGCTACATCGTAATTATGAGTATTTATCCATTGCTGACCACCGTAATGAAAAGCAACCATGCTTACAGCCGGCGTAAATTGGTAGAGTATCTCTTTCGCGATGTCGGTATTATGGTGGGCGGAATTTTAATTGGTCATCAGTTTGGGCAATGGTTTTTCGACTACAATGGCTGTTTGTTGGTCTCGGCGGTTTTCTTGGCGATTGCAATCGCGCTAGTCTATCAGCTAAAAATCAATCCCACCGAGCGTCCGCAAAGTTCACGTTTATCTATCGTACATATGCTCCGCACTAGCAAGGTGCAACGGATCTATACTGTGTACAATTTTCTCTCGTCGGTGTCTTTTATGACGGCAGTGGGGTTAAAAATGCTAGTTTTCACCAATATTTTTGATTTTTCGGCTAGTACTGCTACGAATACTTTGCTGGTTGTAGGGTTAGCAGCCGATCTGATTGGGATTTTGGCGCTAAAATATTTCACGCCCAAGAGCGATTATGTGGCGATGACGCTAAAATTTGGCATTCGGCTAGTGGCCTTTATTATTGCCGCCATTACCGATAATCCGTTTATTTGCTTTGTGGCCTTTATCTGGGTGCTGCTTAGCTCGACGGCTTACGAGAATATTAGCGATGGTTATTATATCAATGCAATCGACAATCGGCATCAGCTACAGTACGGGACGTTTCGGAACGTGGTATCGTATTCGGGTGAAGCGCTAGGAATGTTTTTGTGTGGACGGTTGTACGATTTTGGTCTGGCGGCGATTTTGGGCGTCTCGGCCGCTATCTTGGCAGTGCAGATGGTTTTTACTTATTATTTGATCTATGTCCGGCAGCACGAAGGTGTACAGCCACACCAAAAGCGTTTTTCTCGCCGCAAATGGCCATTTTGGCGCTAAATGTAGGCTGCATTTGCGTATTCTGACTCAGAATGTCCCGCAAATACTTTTTCAAGGGAATTCGGACCTACGGGGAGAACAAGCGCGCGACCCCCGCAACGGCGGGCGGGCGCGACGCGGCCCGCGAAAAAGGTATTTGCGGGACATTGCAGTCTCAATTGGTATTTAATCTAAGGTCAAGTCGAGCCCCGCTAAAGTCAACTTGTGCTATAATTAGGGAATGGATGCAATTGTGCGAGGTTTGAATCCGCCCCAAGCGGAAGCTGTAAAAACTTTAGATGGGCCGGTTTTGGTGCTAGCAGGTGCTGGTTCGGGCAAAACTAAGGTTTTGACGCACCGAATTGCCAACATTATCGCACATGGCACGCGTCCAGACCAGATTTTGGCGGTCACTTTTACTAATAAAGCCGCTAAGGAGATGCGCATTCGGCTCTGGAATTTGCTCGAAGCGCGCCGCAAGATTGCCGAGCCAACAGAGAGCAATCACGCGCAAAAAACGCCAAATGATGGCCCAAGTCGGAATTTTATGACTTATATGGGGACTTTTCACGGAATTTGCGTGCGTATTCTACATATCGAGCACGAAGCAGCCGGAGTAGGGAAGAATTTTACGATTTATGACTCAGACGATCAGCTTGCGCTAGTGCGGCGAATCATGAAAACGATGAAAATTTCGGGTGATAAGTCCCTGACGCCCAAGAGTGTTCTCGGCACAATTAGCCACTATCAAAATCTCGGTCTCAAACCTGCCGACGCTATGCGCGAAGCTTATTATCCCAATCAAAAGCGCACGGTGGAGATTTTTTGGCAGTATGAGAAAGAAAAGCGTGCCGCCGATGCGCTAGATTTTGATGATATATTGACCAGAACAACCGAAATGTTTGAGCGAAACGCCGAAGTGCGGGCCAAATGGCAACGAAAGTTTAAATATATCCTAATCGACGAGTATCAGGATACTAATGCTGTGCAGTATCGGCTGATCAAGAGTTTAGTCAATGAACAGCGCAATATTTGTGTAGTGGGGGACGATTGGCAGTCGATTTACTCTTGGCGGGGAGCGGATTTTACGAATATCCTTAATTTCGAGCGAGATTTTCCGGGGGCGAAGGTGATTAAACTCGAGCAGAATTATCGCAGTACCGGCAATATCTTGGCCGCGTCACAAAAGATTATTAATCAAAACAAGACTCGGACCGAAAAAAAGCTATTTACCGAAGCTGGCGATGGCGAGCCTGTGACGATTGAAGGTTTGATGGACGAGACTGGTGAAGCTAACTATGTGGCGCGACAGATTGCGCGGCTGGGTAAGCAGCGGGGCAATTATAGTGATTTTGCGGTGCTTTATCGTACTAACGCGCAGTCGTATGCCTTTGAGAAGGCTTTTCTGGCGGCGAAAATTCCGTACAAGATTATTGGCGGCGTGCGCTTCTATGATCGCAAAGAAGTGAAAGATGTTTTGGCACTACTTAAACTAATTGCTAATCCGCTGGATCGAGTGAGCTTCGAGCGGGTAACGAAAAATATTCTGTCGGGCGTGGGGCCAGCATCGCTAGAGAAAGTTTTTACTTATCTAAATGAGCATCCAGAGTCGGATTTGGCAAATTTGGATGATTTGAAGCTATCTAGTAAGGCCAATACGGCCGTGCAGAAAGTCTCGCAATTTCTAAAATCGATGCGCGCCGACACCGCGATTACGGCGGCCGAAATCGTCGAGAAAATTGTAGAATATTTTAACTTGGCATCTCTACTACGAACGGACACGCCAGATGGCGCGGAGCGCATGCAAAACATTGAAGTTTTGGCCAGCAACGCCAGCGCTTACGATACCTTGGCGGAATTTCTCGAAGATGCCGCTTTGCTTAGTTCGGCCGACGAATCGGCAGGCGACAACGTAGTTTCGTTAATGACTCTGCATGCTGCCAAAGGCCTAGAATTTCCAGTCGTCTTCATGGTGGGTCTAGAAGAAGGATTGTTCCCGGGCAGCCGTGCTTTAGATCAAGAAGACGAACTCGAGGAAGAGCGACGCTTGGCCTATGTAGGTATGACCCGGGCGATGCAAGAATTATTCTTGACTTTTGCTAGCTCGCGCTTTAGCTTCGGTGGGCGTAATTATAATACTCCGTCACGATTCTTGCTGGAGCTAGGCTACGAACCATATGGAGCGGGGAATTTCGGCGAATCAGGAATTTTTAACAGCGCGACAGAACTTAATACGTCAGGCGGCGTGGGTGGAAACTTTGGTTTGTTGGGCGGCGATCCAGACGGAGAGTTTGGTGCACCTACGTCAGGAATTTCTGATGATTATAATGCGAATTTTGACGCTGATTTTAAGACGGATTTTGATACTGATTTTGATCCCTTCCCCGAAGATGT
>CAZUNS010000046.1:0-6090 GCA_964621655.1 uncultured Candidatus Saccharibacteria bacterium
CAAGAGGTTTCTTGGTGACTGGGGTGTGTGGGAAGATGCGAATCCAGATCTTACCACCACGCTTAACGTAACGAGTGATAGCTTGACGAGCGGCCTCGATTTGGCGGCTGGTGATACGTTCGTTGTCGAGTGACATGAGACCCCAATCGCCGAATGCAACAGTGTTGCAGCGAGAAGCGGTGCCACGGTTTTTACCTTTGCGAACCTTGCGGTGTGCTTCGCGTCTTGGAACTAAAATTGCCATAATTTATTTCTCCCCCTTATAAATCCAGACCTTTACGCCTACGATACCAGCAATAGTTGGGGCGTGGCAGACATAGAAATCTACATCAGCCCGCAAAGTATGTAGTGGTACGGAGCCTTCGATGAACTTTTCGCGGCGAGACATCTCGGCGCCATTGAGACGACCTGAGACTTCTACACGAATACCTTTAGCGCCAGCATTCATCGTAGATTGGCAAGCCATTTTGACGGCGCGGCGGAAGTTCATGCGCTTGCCGAGCTGGAAGCCGATGTTCTCGGCGACCAATTTGGCAGATAACTCTGGTTTTTTAACTTCTTCAACGTTAATGCGGATTGGACCGCTAACGATCTTCTCGAGTTCTTTCTTGAGCTCGTTGATGCCAGCACCTTGCTTACCGATTACGGCACCAGCTTTAGCGGTGAGAATGGTAATCGTAGTAAGATTGGCACTACGTTCGATATTGATGCGAGCAATCGTAGGGCGGCTACTAAAGCGCTTCTCGATCAGTTCGCGAATTTTCGTATCTTCTACCAGCCAGTTGCGGAAGTCGGCCTTGCGGGTGAACCACTTAGACGACCAGTCCTTACTAATCTGGAGACGATAAGAAACTGGGTTGACTTTTTGGCCCATTACTTATTCTCCTTTTCTTTAGCTGATTTATCGGTTGACTTTGTCTCGGCGGGTTTAGCTTCGGCTTTTTTCACCTTTTCTTCACCAGCTACTTCAACAAAGATGTTGCTAGAAATCTTTTCAAAAGGTAGAGCACGACCACGTGACGCTGGGACATAGCGACGCATGCGCGTACCAGCGGTGACGCTAATGCGAGCGATACGAATAGTCGTAGGGTCGATACTGACGTTAGAATTGTTCAATAGATTGGCAGTAGCGCTCTCGATTGCCTTGCGAACGGCGCGTGCAGCGCGACGTGGAGTGTGTTCGAGAATTACTACAGCATCAGCGACATAGCGGTCGCGGACTAAGCTAGCTACGACATTGGTCTTGCGTGGCTGGCTGTCGATACCTTTTTCAATAGCGCGTGCGAAATGAGTAGCCATAACTAGTTAGCTCCTTTCGCGGCCGCAGCTTCTGCAGCTTTCTTACCACCATGACGCTTAAACTTGCGGGTGGGGGCAAACTCACCGAGTTTGTGACCAACCATGTTTTCGCTTACAAAGACTGGAACGTGTACTTTACCGTTATGGACGGCAATTGTACGACCAACCATATCTGGTGAGATGGTAGATTGGCGTGCCCAAGTCTTGATCACAGTGCGATCTTCGCTCGAAAGGGCTGCAACCTTCTTCGCGAGCTTGTAGTCCACAAATGGGCCTTTTTTCAGACTGCGAGACATTATTTCCTCTTTCCTTCGTGGCGACTGCGCACGATCATCTTATTAGTTTTCTTATTATGACGAGTACGATAACCCAATGTTAGCTGACCCCATGGTGTACGTGGTGCTTTACCAGTACCGTGACGACCACCGTCACCACCACCGTGTGGGTGGTCGGTAGCGTTCATGACGACACCGCGTACGGTTGGGCGAATGCCCTTGCGGCGGCGGCGACCAGCCGAACCAATCTTAATATTCTGATGTTGTTCGTTGCCAACTGTACCGATACTAGCTTCGCAGGCCACTAAGACCTTGCGCATTTCGCCGGATGGCATCTTGAGTGTGGCGTAGCCATTTTCTTTAGCCATTAGCTGTGCGCTAGTACCAGCTGAGCGCACCATTTGGGCGCCGCGGCCTGGAGTGAGCTCGATAGCATAGATAAATGTACCAACTGGGATATTCGCAATCGGCATGCGATTGGAAGTCTCGACGGCAGCATTATCACCACTGGTGAAAGTCATGCCTTTTTTCATGTTGGAATCAGCGAGTACATAATAATATGTATCGTTTTTGTCCTTAATGCGAGCAATGCGAGCGCTGCGATTTGGATCATACTCGATCTCCATGACGGTAAACTCGCCGCCCTTCGGTAGGCTGTAAGTCAAGACGCGGTAATGGCGCTTAACTCCGCCACCACGATGGCGCACGGTGATGCGACCAGCGTTGTTTTTGCCAGCCATTTGCTTCTTGCTAGCGAGCAAAGACTTCATTGGCTTGCGCGTAGTGATTTGGTCAAAATCCTGCGTTGTCTTTTGGCGTTGAGCTGGAGTAGTTGGACGATAAGCTTTGATACTCATTACTTAGTCTCCTTCTCTGCTTTAGCGGCTACCTTTTTGGTAGTCTTTTTTGCGACCTTTGCGGTTTTGCTTTCTGTCGACTTTTCGGCGGCCTTGGCGGTTTTCTTTTCCGTCTTGGCTTCTTTCTTGTCGGCTTCTTTGGCTGGTTCTTCAAATACCGGGATCTTGTCGCCTTCCTTTACGGTAATGTAGGCAACTTTGTGATCACGGCGATAGGTAATACCAGGATAAGCATGTTTGCCTTTGGAATATTTGGTTTGCTTACCTTTGCGAGTAGCAACACGAACGTCAATCACGGTGACTTTGAAGGCTTCACCAATTTGCTTGGCAATTTCTTGCTTAGAAGCTTGCATTGGTACGAAGAAGATGTACTGACGCTTAGTTTGTGCTACATAGGCCTTCTCGGTGGCACGTGGAATGTATTGTACAGTTCTCATTATGCTTCCTCCTTGTCTAGTAGCCAGTTTTCGGTAGCCTTGAGTGCGGTTTCGCTAAAGATTACAGCATCTGCGTTTAGGATATCGAAAACATTTAGATAAGTTGCACGCACTAACTTAACGTTTGGTAAGTTATTGGTAGCACGCAAGATTTCTGGAGCTTTGGTATCGACTACCATCAAAACTGCCTTGTCGTCGAGCTTTAGGTCGTTCAATTTTTTGGCGATCTCACGAGTTTTGCCAGTAGTGCTGACACTCTCGATAATAATAGCTTTATCAGCGTTCTTTAGGCTAAGTGCTTGGCGAACGGCGACTTTTTTGGCGTTTTTACTCATGCGCTTAGTGAAGTTTTCTTCGCCTGTGCGACCACCAGCGATACCACCATGGCGCCAGATTGGGTTGCGGGTAGAGCCAAAACGAGCCCGACCAGTACCTTTCTGCTTCCAAGGCTTCTTACCGCCGCCACGTACTTCGCCACGCTTCAAAGTCTTGGCGTGTGAGCTGCGTGAGTTGGCGAGATAAGCGTCATAGGCGGTCTTGAGTAATTCGTGGTTCTCGACGTCGAGACCAAAGACTTCTTTGTTCAATGTCGTAGCCATATTACTCCTTTCCTTCCACTGCAACTACTGTTACAATGCCTTTTTTCGGGCCAGGAACTGCACCTTTGAGACCGATGAGATTATTCTCAGTATCAATATATGCAACAACCAGGTTCTTTACGGTCACTTGATCGTGGCCCATTCGACCTGGCATTCTTTTACCCTTAAATACTTTTTGTGGATACATTGAACCAATTGAACCCACACGGCGGATATTACCCTTAAAACCATGTGTGTTGCGAGATTCGTTGAAATTCCAACGTTTGACTGTACCAGCGTAGCCTTTACCCTTAGAAATACCAGTAACTTGTACTTTATCTCCAAGTTTAAAGTTTTCTACACCTAGCTTGTCGCCTACCTTGAGTTCTGGCGCATTTTCTGTGCGGAATTCTCTCAAGACCTTTGGAGTGACTCCGGCCGCTTTGACGTGGCCAGAAACCGACTTGCTCAGATTCTTACCCTGACCATAGCCCAACTGCACAGCGTTATAACCGTCGGTGTCGACAGTTTTAATCTGAGTCACTGTGGAGGGGTCGGCTTGCAAAATCGTAACTGGAGTTACGATACCGTCGTCGCCGATGATCTGGGTCATACCAATTTTGGTGCCGATGATGACTTGCATCCTGTTCCTTTCCCTTATAGCACTACGAAATCTAGACTAATGAGCAGTTCCCTTGGTTTAAGTCGATCAGTTCTGCTCTCTCAAAGGCGGAACTGATAGACCAAACTTTAGGCTTACTCTGGTCGTCTAGAACGTAAGTACCGTTTAATATACTATACCAAGGTATTTTATCACAGATTGGGGCGAATTTCAAGGGTATTTTTGGTTGATTTTTGAGTAAATATTCCCGATTAAGCTGGAGAATACTTGCTATACCCCTGGAGAGTATTTTTTGAGCTTGGCGCGGTGTTCTTTGTAGCGTGGGTCGTGGCTACCCACTTCTTGCCAAAAAGCTGCAGAATGGTCCATATGGTTAAGATGGGCGAGTTCGTGGATAATCACATAATCGCGCAAGATTTCCGGTACTTGCATTAAGCCGATATTTAGCGAAATCGTGCGATTGCTTGAGCAGCTTCCCCATCTTGTAGCAGCGTGACTAAGACGACATTTATCATAATGATAACCATAGAGTTTTGCGTAGTATTCCAGCCGATAGGGTAAATATTCTTTGGCTTTTTTCATCAAGATTTTTTTCTTGGCATCACGTGCGCGCTGGGTGGCGGGATTTTTGGGCGGAATGTTGGCTTTGATCAGCTCGCGATTCTCACGGTTTTTGAGCCAGCGGCGGATCAAAAAGTCGCTCGCATATTGTGGAACTGACATCTGCAAACGTCCAGAAGGGGTGATGGAAAACCGTGCCCCCTTAGAAAGTGGATTTTTGCGAACTACCACTTCCCCAAATTCAGGGTCATTAATAATCATCTTATAATCAAAGTCTATTATATATCTAGAGTTGGGTCAAAACTTGTTTGAGCTGAGTCGGATAAGTATGTTTGCCAGACAAGACGATTGGAGCTTCGGCATCCGACGGAGCTTCAAGCACCTTAACTCGGTTGTCGTAGACGGCTTTGGCCTTCTCGACGGATTTAAGCTTAGTCTTGAGACGCATCCGAATCGTATTGACATCGGTCTGAATCCAAATCAAAGTCGGCGTATAGCCAGCATTGCGCAAGATCTCGGCAAGTTCTTTGCGGTCTTTCTCGGTATCATTACCCCCTTCGATTACTAATGTGGCGCCAGTCTTAGCGATTTCGGACACTAGCAATAAGATAAATTGGCGAGAAAGGTTGTGCTCTTGCTGGAGAAGATCGAGATCGTAGAATGTAGCATTAAACTGTGCGGCAAATTGCTTGCCGAATGTAGTTTTACCACTACATGGAGCACCAAAAACTAGAATTGCACGTTGACCACTGCTAGGTGAGTGTGATTTTTTACCTTCCATATACCTCCATTAACATTACCTTCCTTTGAATCCATTGTAGCATACTTTTTCTAAAAGTGAAAAAACTCGCTTGATATAGTTGTTGTTTGTACTAAATGTGTTCCACAAAATACGTTTTTTCTTGGGCCGCGTTCTCGGCGCCGTCTTCACTTCGTTCAGATTCTCGGTCGTCAGCTCGGAAATGTCCGTGCAAGCAGTCAGTTTCGCTCGTTATTCTCGTCATTTCCGTATCGTTCATGATTCCGATTGTGTAAATACATAAGATATAGCGCAAATGTTTAGATTCAAGACATCAAAAATGACCCCTTATTATAGGGTTCAAAGTAGTTTAGCATCATAAAACAAAAACTCTCAACACTGTTGAGAGTTTTTAGGAGTTTATATTTGTTTCTTATTCTTCTTCGCTATCCTCGGCAAGTTCGGTATTTCATACCTTGACTGCCTGTGTCGCTCAAATAAAAATGCAAGCATTTTTATTCTTCGCTATTCTCGGCAAGTTCATATAACTCGTCAAGTTTCTTTTGTAGGATGTCTTTGTTAATCAGTTTTGTGTGATACTCGGCAATTTTGGTTTGGCTTAGACTTTGGCTCATAGTGTATTCTACGACATCCTCGTCTTTGCCCTTACAGAGAATTATACCGACACTCGGATTCTCATTAGGCTTGCGCACATCGCGGTT
>CAZUNS010000047.1:0-6041 GCA_964621655.1 uncultured Candidatus Saccharibacteria bacterium
CACCATGCCCACCCGAGCGATAAATATCAATCCTCAGATCTTCCGGCTTAATCTCGATGTCCGATTCGCTAGCTTCCGGTAAAACCGCCACCGTAGCCGTAGAAGTATGAATCCGCCCCTGCGACTCCGTTACTGGCACCCGCTGCACCCGATGTACACCGCCTTCAAACTTCAACTGGCCATACGGCTTCTCACCGGAAATCCTTAAAACGACTTCTTTCATACCACCGGCCTCGTTTTCGTTCTGTGACATCAGCTCCACCTTCAGATGATGTTTCTCGGCATAGCGCACATACATACGATAAAGTTCACCCGCAAAGAGCGACGCTTCATCGCCACCCGCTCCCGCCCGGATTTCCATAATCGCCGGTTTATCGTCGGCTGGGTCATGTGGCAAGAGAATTTCCTCGAGCTCCGCCTTTTGCGCAGCGATTTTGGCCGTCAAATCTTCAATATCGGCTCGAGCCAACTCGCCCAACTCTGGGTCATCAGTCAAAGCTTTGGCTTCTTGGAGTGCCTGCTCGGATTGCGTAAGATTGCGATGTAAGTCTAAAATCGTGTTGATTTCTGCCAACCGACGCGACTTTTCTGCGAAATTCGGATCCGCATACGCCTCCGGCAGCGCCAAAAAAGCCTCAATTTCGGCCTTTTCGCTCTCAAACTTCTGGAAATCTACGTTCATTTATGCTATTATATCATATATAAGGCAGGGAATGTCTTATAATTATAGTGCGTGGTTCTTTAGCTCAGTTGGCTAGAGCGCACGATTCACATTCGTGAGGTCACAAGTTCGAGCCTTGTAAGAACCACCAAATTTAAAGGCTTTTCTTAAGAGAAATCGCATTTTTCTAGCGAAGTCAGGTTCACACTCGCGAGAGCACAAGTCTGGGTCTAGCAGAGACCAATTTTTTTGTTCAAAAAATGTGGACAAGTTGGTAGGGAATTGGTAAAATAGTTATGAACGTACAATTTGAATATAACGATGCGAGTTATTTTATTGAAAAACTCACCTATAAGCATTAAACGGCACCATAGGGGCCAATTCGCTTGTAGGCGCAACTGCTCACATCGCAAATTGTACGTTCACCTTATGGTGTCGTTTTTTGTTAAGGACAAAGAAAAGTTAATTAAAGTATTATTCTTCGACACGGAATAATAAATAAAGAAAAGCACAAAAAAATACTAAGAGTATATGTATATAAATAATATCTAGGAACCGGAATACTTTCTAGAATATATATACTAACTTAGGATAATGCTAACTTTTTGATGTTCATTTTCCATAACAAAAAATAAGAGTCTTATAAATGCGCTTCTAGCTTTTCTTAGCTATTGCGCTAGAGATGTCTACCATTTGGGTTATATATACTTATATTCCTAAAGGAGGGCAAAGATGCTAAAACCTATATCAAGGTTAAGATCTATATGCAAGGGGGATCTTAACCATCATGCTAACTCAATAAATAAACAAAGTAGACAGAATGGTTATTATAGCTGTTCTATAACTAGAGTTGGTAAAAGAATTCTACATTCTATTCCGGTCCTAAGCATCTTTGTTCTCCTGGGTATTATGGGTTTCTCTACTATAGGTTTACCTTTAGCAGAACCTGATGGAGAGGTCTATGCGGAAACGCTTAATAGCAATACATCACTCATCATAGATAATGGAGAATTAAAGAATGATAATACTACGGGTGACGGTGTAGTATACTCATCTCATATAGTACAAGTTAAAGCTGATAATATTACAGGATATACATTAAGTATTACTGGACCAGTAGGGTTAAATGGTAAAACTCCTATTAGTGGGGCCGATAACAACACGCCAGCCAATATGGCAACCAATACCTGGGGCTATGCTTGGGATACAGAAGTAACTTCGGAAGAAAGTATGACCTACGCTAGCTTTACTGGCGATACGCAAACTATAACTAAAACAACTAATGGCGCCACCAACAATCCCAGTGTATCAAAATATAAGGTGGACTTTACTCGTAAACTAGTATTTGCAGTAAAGTTTGCCGATGACGCCGCAACTGGACATTATACTAGCAACGTCACATTAAATCTTACCGTTAGCCCAAGAAACGTGGTGTACTATTCCGTTCATTATGTAATGAATAATGGTACTGGGGGACCGATCGGCATTAGCGGCACAGCTAATGCCACTAAGTACACCTACACTATTCCTGCTACAGAGCCAACCGCTTCTCAATCTGGTTATAAGTTTGACGGATACAGCACTAACAATAGTGCAGAAGTACGCTACTGGCCAGGTGATAAAATCACCTTAGATTCTACCAACTCAAGCATCACTCTCTATGCCGTCTACAAACTCTCCGCCTTTCCAAGTTCACTTACTACTATGCAAGGCATGACGCCGGATATCTGTGCTAGCGTAGCTACTGGTGTATCTAAATCACTTACCGATTATGGTAGAGGGAATACTTCCTACAAGATTCAAAAGCTTAAAGACGGCAATTGTTGGATGACTAGTAACCTAGCTCTTAATCTGAATTCTTATACTCTCACTTCTTCAAACTCAGATGTGACCACTACCTATTCTAGTAGTAGCGCTACTAGAGTGACTAACCAGAGCGACTGGCTAGCATATAACAATGGCGGAAGTACTCAAGCAATGTATAATATCAATGGTTTTAGTAGTTCAGATTACAACTCTGTCTATGGCTATTACTATAGTTGGTGTGCTGCTACAGCTAACACTTCTGGCAATAATGGCACCTGTGCACAATATGCTACCAATAATCAAGATGCGCCAAATAGCATTTGTCCCAAAGGCTGGCATCTGCCAAAAGGTGGCACTAGCGTAGCTACTACCCCCAATCGTTATATGGAAGATATTACTAAGATGACTAGCAATGATTTTGCTTACCTTAGATATTTAGAAAACGGGGCAGCCAATACCGACTACAGCTCATGGTCTGGTAAATACTTTGATGGCCCTCCAGCTTACTTTACCTTAGGTGGCGTTAACTGGTATCTCACTGGGTCAGTTAGTGATTGGGGATTACAAAGTGCAGATTTCAACGGGAGTTATTGGTCACGTACAGTTCAAAGTGATGCCGGCGTTTACAAGCTTTTCACCTATAAGAATGGCGTTCTGTATCCAGCTCAAACTAATGGTCAAAATAGAGCCCAAGGTAGCTCTATCCGTTGCGTCGCCTATTCCAACTAGCTTTCCCAAGGCTTGAAATTCTATACTAATGAATCATTTCTCGGCTGGAGCGGGTCTGGAGCACGGCCCCGAAGGGGATTCGCTCCAGAGAGCTCCACCGGATGAATTAGTATAGAATAAAAGCCTAAATAAGCTCTATAAATCAGCAAGACTAGCTCCCTAGAGCTGCCCTAAGCGCCCAATAACCAAAACCGCTATAGGACGGCCTCCGAACCAAAAATCGCTCAAATCGCCTAAAAATGGCCTTAAAACGCAAAACTACTCCCAAAATCGTTAAAAATTACCTTCAGCCTAAGCTAAAGGTAATTAAACAACCATACTTCTACTCTAGCATCATGATCAAATTAAAGCAATTCTTTTCTGCTCTTTTTTGATATATTTTAGCTACCCACAAAATATCATAAATTATCAAATCCAGAACATATCAGAACTTGACAGAACGGCAAAGGCATGCTACAATGAGCTTATCTAGGTTTCCTAAGCTCTTTAAGACATTTGTAATTCTGGACCCGAGCTTAGAGATTAGTCTCAAGGAGAAACACATCATGAAAATCATCCTTATCGCATGTCTCATCCTTTATCTTGTTATTGCAATCTGCGGAATCGTGCGTTTTATGGCGGTAAATTCTGGCGTTGATCCTGACGACCCATTTTATCGAAGCCTTCGGGACGCGTCTCGCACACAGGAAGCTAATTCCGAAGACGAAATCCGACGTAACGAGATAATTGTTCACCCCAACGGTCGCGCAAACACAAAAATCGTCCACGGCAATTACTCCCCTGACAATTGGTACAACGTTCAGACCACTATTAACTTATCAGTCGGTTCAATCAGTGTTGATGACAGCGAAGTATTAGCTAACACCAGCAATGCTCGCCAAGATCTGGTCAAGGATACTTAAAGTTACAAATACCCAGCAAGGTCGCAACTATATCGGTTACGACCTTTTTTAAATATACCGCATACAAAATCCAAAATTGACCAGCCCTACCAAATATGACTACATTTATCATATTTTCGACAGCCATAATATCTCCGCCACGACACCCGAAGTATCCACTAGGCCATCCACAATCTCATCCATAAAGCAATTCTTGACATATGCACATCATAAACCCGCGCACAAACCTAGCTCACAATCCCAAACTCAACAGGGAATTACATCTTACCCTATCGAGAACTGATTTTTGCATTAGTTAGATTTTTAACATAAACATTTTATTTTAATAAATTTTTTATCCAAACTTACCAAAAAATGATATAATAGTGATAGAAAATTAAGAATTTATTGTAAAAAATCAAAATAACTTGTTGACAGCATATAGAAAATATGCTATCATAAGTGAAATGTAATAATATTAAATTTTATTAGTTCGGGGGAGGAACGAAGGGAACCTTGATGGACCAGAACGCCAGCATTATAGAAAACGCCATTTCGGGTAGTCTAAATATCATCGAGCAAGAGCGCGAGCGCGAAATTATCTCTCGTCGTTTCGGTTTGAATGGTCAAAGAGAGACTCTTGAGCAAATCGGCGAGTTGCTCAACATTACTCGTGAACGTGTACGCCAACTAGAAAAAGCCATTCTCGTGCGTCTACGCATTGGTGCCGAGGAAGGCCAAATCGAAAACCTTGCTCCTGCCGAAAAACTAATTATCCGCAATCTTACCGAATTAGGCCGGGTCGCACGCACTACTACTTTGGCCGAACGCATCTATGGTCGCGCTGCCACCGCTAGTGAGCGCGCCAAATTAGTTTTTATTGGTACTATTTCCAATTCACTAACCGCCATCGACGAAAACGATTCTTATTATTCCGCTCTCGGCATCGCCGAATATGGCGACGTACGTGTCGTTCATGACAAGGTAGATGAAGTCGTGGCTGCCATCAAAGCCCACAAGACTCCGATGACAATTGATCAGCTTGATACCGTACTCGATTACGAACACCCATCTTATATCCAAGCAATCGCTTCCGTTTCTAAACAATTAGCGTCGCTCAATGGCCTTTGGGGTCTTACTAAATGGCCGACGGTCAACCCCCGCAATATTCGCGACAAAATCTTCGTCGTCCTTGAAGCCCACAAAGAGCCGATGCACTTCTCAGAGATTGCCGATGCAATTTCCGCATCAGATTTTCGTCGCAAAAACGTCACAATTCAGGCAATTCACAATGAGTTAATCAAAGATTCGCGCTTTGTCTTGATTGGACGGGGAATCTATGCGCTCAGTACTTGGGGCTATGCCAAAGGTACTGTGGCAGATATCATCACAAAAGTTCTCCAAGACGCCGGCGAACCACTCACACGCGAAGAAATCGTTAAGCGTGTATTGCATGCTCGCAAGGTAAAGGAAACCACCGTTTTGCTCAATCTCCAAAACAAAGAGCTTTTCCGCAAAGTTGGCAAAGATTCTTACGACTTAGCCAAAGAACACTAATACCGTTCTTTCTTGCTAAATAATTGTAGTTTTAGTGGGGATATAATATAATATAGTTATGCTTTCGTTGTTTATACAATTTCTTTTGCAACCCTTTGTCTGGATTCCAATTGTTGGGGTCTTAGGGTTTTTGACTTATCGAAACTACAAAAAACTTAATCGTTTGAAAGTATTAAACGTCGATTCAGTTTTGTTGATGTTAGAAATCCCCCGTACTAACGACAAGCGCGAATTGGCCGCTGAGCAACTTTTTGCAAGTTTGCACGGTATTTTGCGCGACAAAGCCGAGCTCCGCAATTCGGGCGGCGTGCAGGAGCACCTGAGTTTTGAGATTGCATCTACTAGCGGGCAAATTCGTTTCTATGTCTGGGTACCAAAAATTCTCCAAAGCTTTGTAGAAGGTCAGA
>CAZUNS010000048.1:0-5914 GCA_964621655.1 uncultured Candidatus Saccharibacteria bacterium
TAGCACCATCATTATATAAGAGTAATTGACGTAGGCGGACTGGTGGAAGTCCAGTTTCGGTGTGCTCGGAGAGGACCGAGGCCGGTTCGTTGATTTTGTCGCCGAGTATGCTGGGGTAAAATGACTCAACGTAATAATCGTCGGCGAGGTTTAGGACAATATTTTCGACATCACGTTTGGGATCAAAACTAGCTTCGGCGACAATGGAAACCCCAATACAGATTATGCAAGCAAGAATAATGCCGATAACGGTGCATTCGGGCCAGCTGAAATGGCGCCGAGCGATAGACAGAAGCGAGCCTTTGTGCTTAGTTTTAACCATAATTAGAACCATTATAGCTGGCGTCTTGAAGAAAGTAAAGTTTTGCGGTAAAATTACGGAATGAGTGAAATATTTAAACGTACTAAAACTTTGGCCACGATTGGCCCGGCTACCGATAGCGAGGAGATGATCGATAAGCTGATTGGGGCAGGTCTTGATAACTGCCGTCTTAATTTCTCGCATGGTACTTATGAAAAAATGGACGAGTTCATTACTTGGATTCGTAAAGCTGCTAAAAAGCATGGTCGTCATGTAGCAATTGTGCAGGATCTTCAGGGTCCGAAGATTCGCCTTGGTGATATCAAGGATAATTACCTTGAGATTAATGAAGGCGATGATATTATCCTTGATTATGCGGTAAAAGAGCATGATGGTGGATTGACTTTGCCGGTGCAATATAACTTAGCAGCAAAGGTGAAAGTTGGTGAGCCAGTATATATCTTTGATGGCAAAATCCGTACGCATGTACAGGAGATTGTATCAGATACAGCAATTCGTTTGACGGCTGAGAACAGTGGGTTTGTGAATAGCCACAAAGGTTTGAACCTGCCAGATACAAATTTCGGTGGTGATATTTTCCCAGAGAAAGACATCCGTGATCTTGATTGGGGTGTAACACGCGATTTTGACTATGTAGCGATTTCTTTCATCCAGAAAGCTGAAGATATTGTTACTTTCCGTAAGATGCTAGAGGAGCGTGGTTCAAAGGCGAAGATTATTGCCAAGATTGAGACAAAAGGTGCTGTTCAGGACGATGCTCATCTAGAAGAAATCGTGAAAGCTACGGATGCGATTATGGTGGCTCGTGGTGACATGGCTTATGAAGTTGGTGCAGAGATCGTTCCGGTTGTACAACGTAAATTAATTAAGCTCTGCCGTAAATATGCCAAGATTTGTATTGTGGCAACACAGACGATGGGCTCGATGGTAGATAGCCCGGTGCCAACGAGGGCTGAGGTAAGTGACGTTGCGAATGCAGTGATTCAGGGTGCGGACGTAATTATGACCTCCGAAGAGACAGCGATGGGTAAGTATCCAGTTGAAACGATTTCGGAAATCATTAAGGTTATACGCTATGTCCAGGATCATGTCGATATGACTCCGATTGAGGACGATCCGCATGGCAAGAATCCAGAATACGATGCGTTGTCAGCAGCAGCGGCGAGACTTGCAACCCAGTTGGATGCAGATGCAATTATTTGTCAGACTGCTTCGGGTGCGACTGCTCGGGCGATGGCAGCACAAAGGCCAGCTTTGCCGATCTATACGGTAACTCCGAATGAACGTGTAGCAAATCAGCTATCGCTGGTTTATGGTAACCAGGCTTATGTACGAGACTATGAACCAGAGTTTGGGCTCGCTCTTGCAAAAGAACTGAAGAAATCCGGCGTACTTAAGAATAGTGAAGGCCGAGATTATGCAAAAGTTGTGATTGTATCTGGCGATAAGGATGTTGCAGGAACCGATACGATTAGAATGCGCCGTATCTAGACAGATATTGTCGATTTGATAAAGCGAGAGACGTATGAATAATACGTCTCTTTTGCTGATCATAAACGGTGTTTAGTGTGGTAGAATTTAAGAAAAGGAGGCAAATGTTTGAGAAAAAGACCGTGAAGGATGTAAATGTCGCCGGGCAAGTGGTGCTGATGAGAGCAGATTATAATGTGCCGCTTGAGCAGACTGAAGATGGAGCATGGCAAGTAGTGAGTGATTTGAGAATCCGAGCGAATGTGTCGACAATTGAGTATTTGCGCGGACATGGTGCTGAGAAAATTGTAATTATTTCGCACCTGGGGCGTCCGAAGGGGAAAGATGAAGCCTTGTCGCTTCGACCAGTAGCCGAGGCGTTAGCGAATGTGTTAGGCGGTGTGCCAGTAGAGTTCGTAGATGAGGTAAGTGGGCCGGAAGTCGAGACGGCAGTAAGGGAACTGCCAAAGGGCGGAGTATTGTTGCTAGAAAATTTGAGATTTTACCCGGGAGAAAAAGAGAATACGGAAGAGTTTGCTGGTGAGATTGTGGCGAGTACGGGTGCGACACTATTTGTGCAGGATGGGTTTGCGGTTACGCATCGGGCACATAGCTCAACGGAAGCGATAGCGAAATTGATACCAGCAGTGGCAGGTTTGCTAGTGGAAAAGGAAGTAGCAACACTGGAAAAAGCTATGAAAAATCCGGCGCGACCGCTAGTTGTAATTATCGGTGGGGCAAAAGTTGAGGATAAAGAGCCGATGATTCAGAAGTTTTTGCCGATTGCGGATAGGATTTTGGTTGGTGGGAAAATTGCAGCGGATGGATATGTTGCGACTGATCCGAAGATTTACGTAGCGGAAGACTTTGATGAGGACGGCGAGGGGCATAAACTTGATATTGGGCCGGTGGCGACGAGTAAGTTTGTCGAAATAATAAGTAGTGCAAAGACAGTGCTTTGGAACGGGACACTAGGGAAGGTAGAAGACGTGGCCTTTGCGACAGGATCGGATATTATAGCAAAATATTTGGGAGAAAATCCAGAAATTACTTCGATTATTTGTGGTGGGGATACGACGGGGTTCGTGGAAAGTTTAATGGAGAATAATCCAGATTTGAAGTATTCGCTAGTATCGACAGGTGGTGGTGCGGCGCTGGAACTACTGACGGGTGGGGTGATGCCAGGTATAGAGGTACTAGAGGATAAGTAAAAAATCCTATTGACGAATGAGTGAAGCTGGAAAATGACTGTGGAAAAGTCGAAAATAAATAAAAAATTTTCGAAAAAGTACTTGATTTATTTATAACGCTTATATATAATTAAGTGCATAAAGGTCACAAAATAAATATTAAATATAAAAACATAAAAGGAGTTTTTATGTCTAAAATGACAAAAGCTATCGCTGCTCTTGGCGTAGTTGCTGGTCTAGGCGTTGCCGCTTTGCCACTCAGCTCGTATGCTGATGGTAATGCGACTGTTGATGTAACGGCGGTTGTTCCGTCCGGTATTAGCATTTCTGCTGTTAATGCTAACGGTGCTCAGGAGGTTGACTTTGGTACTGTTGCTCTTGACGGTAAGGTTGCAACAAGGGATATTACTGTAACTGCTACTGGTAATGTTGCTGGTTATAAGATTGCGATGAATGCAGTTGGCGGTGATACGGCCCTAACTCAGATTAATGATGCTGATCCGAATTTGCCATTAGCTAATGCTGCAACTATTTCCACAACGGATTTGACTGGCACAACTTCTGGTTGGGCATATCGTACTGATACTAATGGCGCATGGAACCAGATTCCTGAGGAGGCTACAGCTATCAGTGAAGCTGGGGCTGCTGAGGCTGGCTCTATTGTTTTGCCAGTACAGTTCGGCATTAAAGTGGTTTCTGGCCAAGAGCCTGGTACTTATAAAGGTGGTGTAGTATTCACTGCTGTAGCTGAATAATCTGAATAGTTTAATTACAATTTAGCTTATCTCCATAACCGCTCCTTCGGGGGCGGTTTTTGGTTGTGGTTGGCATTTGGGGCAATTAAATGATAGAATGCGAGGATGAATAAAAGAAAAATAGTCATTCCATTGAATTTGAAGCCAAGGCCAACATCATCAGAAATGTTAGTTGCACAGTTGTTGGGAGAGTATTTCGATCGTGATGTTTATTTCGTGATACGGTCGGGACGAAAAACGGCGGACTATTATATCGAAGGAAAATATTGGGAACTAAAGACTCCAAGAGGCAATAGTAAACGGACTGTGCAGCACGTGTTGCAAAAGGCGGCAAGACAGTCTGTAAATGTAGTAATTGATATTGGTTCTTCGAAGATGACGACAAAAATAGCGAGTAGTCGAGTGAAATACGAGTGGAAGTTTATTCCGCGAATTAAGCGTATTTTACTTGTCAGTAAAGATAAAAAGATTGTTGAACTTTAAACTAAATATGATACAATGGAGATAATTGAAGATTGTCAGGCGGCGATGCAGTTGTTCCGCAGTCCGGGTCTTTCCATAACCGCTCCTTCGGGGGCGGTTTTTGGTGCAAAAAAAGGGATGGAAGGCGACAAAAACCGCAAGTTTTAACCATAAAAACTACTTGACTTTACGCTTATGCTGGCGCATAATGATTATATATAAGCAACAAAAGGAATGTAGCGCAATGAAGATAAAAAAGTTTTCAAAGTACGGCATTGTCGGGATTTTGGGCTCGACAGGGCTGTTGTCTTTGCTTGCGGTCGGGTTATTCTTCCCGATAATGAGCGAAGGAGCAAGTGCTGCCTCGACAAATGGGGCGCAGACAACGCTAAATACTAAAACTATTGTCCAATCAAATGTAACTTTGACGATGGGCACGGAGGTTACATCTGGTACGATTGAAGGTAGCTCAGATAAGGCTAACAATGGTACGCAGTTCTATCGTACGGCCACGGTGAATTTCACGAGTTCTGGTGGGTATAGTATCTATATGAATGCAGCAACTGCGGATATGGTTGGTACTAATGCAGCGAATAAGATTCCTGCAGTGACTGGCAATGGTGCAACATTGGCTAACCTTAATAATCAGTGGGGCTATAGTGCGACTGTGGCCGCGAATATGGTTACACCAGGTGCAGCAACGGTCTATAAGGCTCTCCCGGCGGCTACTGCTGGTACAGCTGATAACAAGATTTGGGAAAGTGCTGGTAAGGCGCAGGCTGATACTGGTTTGAACGCTGATGGCAATGGTTCTCGTGTCATTACGATGGCTTTTGCAGCACGTGTTGACGGTAGTATCCCAGCTGATACTTATACTAATACGGTTACGCTTTCGGTCGTGTCTGAACCGGGTCAGGTAGCGACTTTCGGTGGTATTACTACCATGCAGCAGATGACGTCTGCAGTTTGTAAGGCGGCGAAGGTTAATGATACGGCACAACTTCAAGATTCACGTGATGGCAAGATGTACTGGGTTACTAAGCTAGCTGATGGGAACTGTTGGATGTCACAAAACCTTGATCTTGATATTGCGGTGGTTGGTACTGGTACGTCTGCTACGGCTTATGCTAAAAAGGCGGACGGGACAAATGGCCTCCAGCTTTTGGCGAACAACACCGATTTTGCTAATGGTGTAGCGAACTGGACTGGTAACAATAACGTAACTGATCCAGCTGCTAACGGTACGAATGCTTATGCAACTGGTGGTGCAGCGGCTTATACTGCGGCGCAGCTTCCAGCAAGCACAGCTTTCCAATACGTTGGGCCAACGGCTACTTCAACAGAAATGCCAGAAGCAGTAGCTAACCCTTCGCAGATTACAACGATGTCTTGGGATCAGAATCTCTGGGTCTATAATATGCCAACCAACACCAACTCTTGTGGTAGCCAGAAGGCTGGTATCGTAGCTTGTGAAGTGATCGCAGCGAACGGTGATGGAAAGACCAATGATACTAAATCGTTTATTAACGTGAGTGGCAAGACTATTACCGGTAGTGATGATACCAAAACTTATACAGTAGAGTCTTATAATTCTACTCCTTCCAAGGATCCAAACTTTTACACAAAGACAACTTATGCTAGCACGGATGCTAATGATGCAAATCTCTGCTACAAGACAGCTGATCGTGCAGTGAGCCCGAACGTTAAGCCAGCTG
>CAZUNS010000049.1:0-5859 GCA_964621655.1 uncultured Candidatus Saccharibacteria bacterium
CTGTCTATAAATTGTGCTTTTGCGATACTTTATAATAAAAACGACACCGCAAGGGGTGCTTAACCAATTTTGCTAGGTAAACATATTCTGTTCAGCGCTAACGAAAACTTGCGATGTCGTTTACAACGCTGAAAAATATGTTTAGCCATAAAAATGGTTTACCATATACAAAATTGATTAAGCACTTCTATTATACATTGCGATTTCCGTTTATACAAGTCTAGATTTTTCGCAACAATATGGTTTCACCCACTATGTTTTCAACTCGTCTGCCCACAGCATATAATAAACATTTCTAGTTAGAACATTTTGCAACCATTCGAAAACAAAATGCGGCTAGTTTGCATTCTAACAAGTGAAGCGCGTCTTAGGACGAATAAACACTACAATAAGCAACATTTTTGAACAAAATTCGCCAGATTGACGTTTTCTTCGAGCGAAACGCGTCTACCTGACGAGTGAGCAAGAAAAAACGCCGAGATGGCGGATTTTGACAAAAATGTGGTGGGCGAGAAGGGACTTGAACCCTTACTCGATTGCTCGAACAAGATTTTGAGTCTAGCGCGTCTGCCAGTTCCGCCACTCGCCCAACATATTATATACTCAGAAGTAAAACTTCCAACTCTTCCATTATACCATATTTTTATCCCCGCGGAAGCATAAACTTGCAAATTAGTTACTATTCAGCCAGCAAACTCCACTATAAGACATCATTTCCCGGCTGACGCGGGTCGGATTCTCTAGATGACGAGAGCGCCACCGGATGTCATTAGTGAATTTGCTGACTAAATAACTGAATAGCAACCAAATTTTGCTTTTTACTAAAATTATGTGTTATAATGATACATATGGATTCTAACGACGGTGGGTCTAGTTTCTCCGCGCCGCAACACGAGACGGCAGCAGAGATTGCCCGCAAGAAAGTACTTGCGGTCTATTCGTCAACACTCGAAAGTCTCAAAAAATCTTCCGCCGCTACTGGCCGCAATCCTTATATTCAGAAATACCGCGGCAATGAATACATTACACCACCTGTACCCGGCGTAGCTTATACCAATCCATCCGAGCCTACTACTAGCATTCCTTACGAAGATATCAATAGCCAACCCGTCGTCGATACACCGCGTCCCGTCGAACCCACGCCAACTTATCAATCTGGCGACGAGACTAGCGCACTCAAAGATCTCCCCGTCAATCAGACCGCCGTCAACCAAGAATGGCAGCAATATCATTCAGCCTGGCAAAATTACTATCAAAATTATTATAGTGAATATTATTCTCGCGCCGCTCAAAATTATCTTGCTACCGAAAAACTCAAAAACGAGCGCATCGCCACGGGCCAAGTCCGCCGCAAGCGCCACCTACGCCGATTATTGCCATTGTTTGCTGGAATAATCGTAGCCTTAGTCTTTCTTTTCTTGCAATACAACCGCTTGATTTTCGCACCCATCATGGCCTATGTTTCGCCCGACGTAGACCAAGTTCCTACCGGCATCGAAGCTATCGATCCTACCGTTACTCAAGCCGTCTCACCAGAACCGCGCTTGATTATTCCTAAGCTCAATATTGACGTGCCAGTGGAGTTTAATATTCCTACCAGCGAAGTTGATTCCGCCATGAATCGCGGCGTCGCTCAGTTTAAGATACCCGGCGCCGACGCCCTTCCCGGACAAGTAGGGAACTTAGTACTTTCTGGACACTCGGCTGGCGATATTTATAGTAGTAATCCCTACAAGTTTATTTTCTCTGGTCTCGAACGTCTCACGGTAGGAGATCTAATCTATATCAATTACGAATCCGTCCGCTATACTTACCAAATGACTAAAAGCGAAACTGTCGAACCAAACGATGTCGCCGCTCTAATCTACAGCACCGAGCGTCCTATGCTCACTCTCATTACTTGTACACCACTTGGCACTTCGCGTTATCGTCTATTAATTACCGCCGAGCAAATCAGCCCCACGACCTATTCTTACGATGGCGCTGGTATGCCCGATCTCACCGATACTGATACCACTACCCAACCTACCGACATGCCTGCCAACGAACCATCCTTCTTTGAGAACATCTGGAACGGCTTGTTTGGCAATTAATCTCGAATCCGCTCTCGCGCTAAATAAGTAAATTTATCACCTTTTGTTAGATAATACATCCAGCGATTATTCGCCGTAATAGTTACTGGACTTTTATCAAGCACTTTCACTGCAGTTTGTTGATCAGTCTTAGCACTTTCCGAAAGATTACGCAAATTCGCTCCGTCAAAATCCCAGACTAAGATTTGCTGATCCTTAATCGTATAAAGCATACTAGCATCTAGCCAAGCAAAATTCTTGTTGACGACATCATATTCGTAAGTATCGCCCATATCAAGATCCATCACCATAATTTTGCTATCTTTGTATGCCAATAAATATTCTCCGCCTGGACTTACCGTCAGTTTATCCGGAATTACCGAATAGTTCGCATCATCCGATAGATAAGTCAAATCCGACAAATCCGTACCATTCTCATTATAACTAGGAATTTTCCCACGCAATACATACAAGTTACTGTCCAACATATAGGCAACATAATCTTCATCATAATAACGCGACAATGCCACTTGCAGCTTTACATCTTTCGGAACTTCTTTGATAATTGTGCCATCTTTCTCGCCGTACCGATAAACTCCAATCGCGCGCTCCTTAGTAGTTGAGTTCTCCGTCACATAAACCACATTAGTGCCATAATTAGCAAAATCAACTACATTATCAAGCAAAACCTTCGACATTACGCCATCATTAGTATTAATCCGGCGCAACTGACGTTTTTCTAACATATACAGCTGCTCGGCCGAACCATCAATCATCGCAAGTGCAGTTTCACCAAGACCAAATGTCCGCGTAAGGTTTAAACTCCGCGCCAAGTCCCGCAAATACAACAAAACCCACTCGGTCTTACTATCATAAGTAACTTTTACCAAGGCACGATCTTCATTATCACTCCAAACAATCTCGTCAATTACACCCTGAAACTTATATTGATATTTCTCGATAGCAGAATTTGTTTTGACGGCGGAAGTTTTTTCTTCTACCATACCTGGCAAAATTGCCGACAAGTCCAAAATAGTCTGTTTAATCTCATCGCCGCGCAAATCAAGCAACTGCCAATCCGACGAACCTTTCTCAGCATATAATATATAGTTACGTTTGGTCGACGGCGCATAAAACTCCAAATTGTCATTAGTTGCTAACGACATAACTTGCTCAGAAGTGCGATTTTGTAAAAACAGACGTGGATAATACACGCGTAGCAACACCCCCGAATGTACTTTTATCTTATTTTGCCAAGTATCGTAACCATCGCGCGATAGCTCCAAATCATGTTCACCCGCCGACAAAGTGCGACTCAAATTAGTACGAGAGAAAATCGTATTACCATCAATCTTTACATTTGCACCCGTAGGTAGGGAATGTAATTGTATTAAACCAGACTGCTCAATCTCGCCACTATCCGTAATAATAAAGCCCATCGCGGCCAAAGTCGAAACAATCACAATCGCAATCACCGAAAGCACCATACCAACCTCGGCAATTACTACTCGAATTAATTGGCGTTTCTTTTTTTCTTCAAAGTCCATACCCTATATATTATATAGCATTTATCCTAATTCGAGAATATAGTTAAATGTATAGCTAACGCGTCTCATGAAATACTTAAATTTTGCTCTTGCTTTTTTATAGTACTTAAAGTTATAATAGTATTAAGCAAAATCACGATGAGGAGTTATTGATGACTAAAATACAACTTGGTACTGGTTCGTCGAGCGCTTCCACTCATCGGATTACTCGTGCATCGAGTACTCTTAATCGTCAACAAGTTGGCCGTCCAAGCAATCTCGCCATCGAAGAAGCTGCTCGTTCTGCCGACACTACTTCTACCACTACCAATGATCGGCCTTCACGGTTAGTTAATCTCCGCGTCCACGCAGCAGATTTTGCTCAGCTACCGCCCGAAGAAGAAACTCCTACCACTAACGCAGCCTTCGTGCCCAAAATGGTAGAATTAGGCATGTCTAATCCTTCTGATGCAGAAATGATGGCAGATTTTTCACAAATTGTACCGCCAGAAGAAACCACCGTCGATCAATCCGTCCCATATTTACCAGCTGTTAGCACGGCAAATCTAAACGTTACCACGACTACTGTTGCGCCAATGCCAGCTGCCGCCGAAATTGACACCGACGCGCTCGCCATGAATATTGCAGCTGATTACGCCGCAGCCAGTCTCGGAGCTTCGTTGCAAACACCAAGCGCTACGGCAACTGATGTACCCATAAATACCACTATGGCTGGTTTCGGCATGGTCGAAGTTACTGGCAATTCCGTCGATGCAATTGCGCACGCTGCATCCGAAGCCATTGCTTCAATTCGTGCCGCTACCGATCCCGAAGAAGTTGCCGAACAAGTTACATCGCTAAAATCTTTCGCCGAAAACATCAAAGCCAGCTCCGCCGCGCCAGAAATGGTCGAACTTAGCAATACTATCGAAAAGTTCGTCGAAATCGCCATGAAATCTACCCGCGTTCAAGAAGAAGTCGAGAAAAAGGCCGCCATCCACCAAGCCAAAGCCGCTACGGTCAAAGCTGCCGCCCAAAAAGCCACCCCAAAGATCACTCCAAAAGCCGCTCGCCCAGTTGTTACCAAAAAGCCCGTCGCATCTACTAGCGCTCGTCGCACCGTGCGTCCTACTCCTAGCGCCACTCACCCCATCTCGAAACGCACTCCCAAAAAGACTGCGCCAAAGCTCATCGAGACCGAAGACCAAGCTTTACGCAAAGCACTTCGATCTGTAGCCGCCATGGATGGCGAGCAAGAAGAAAAGCCCGGCAAAAAGCGCGCACCAATCCGCCGCAAAAGCAGCGCCAAACACTTCGTGCTAGCGTTCTTCTGCGCCGCAGCTTGCGTCGCCGCCGTAGTTTATTTCGTGGCTTCCAACATCCCAGACATCTCGGTCAAGGTAGCTGCCATGCAGACTGGCATCGAAGCATCTTACCCATCTTACATCCCACGTGATTACACTTTGAGCGACATTAATTCCGAAGAAGGCAAAATCGTACTCACTTTTAAAGGCCCCGACAAAGCCGCCTTCTCACTTAGCGAAGAAAAGTCATCTTGGGATAGCACCACTTTATTGCGCAACTTTGTCGAACCAACTTGGGAAGACAATTATATCACCACTCACGAACAGGGAATTACGATTTACATCTCTGGCGCCAATGCTGCTTGGGTCAATGGTGGCGTAATGTATAAGATCGAAAGTAACACCACTAATACCTTAACCAAAAAACAACTCCGCAACATTGTCACATCTCTGTAGCGGTGCTATAATATATATTATGACAAGAACACGTTTTGCACCCAGTCCTACGGGTTATATTCATATTGGCAATGTACGCAGTGCGATTTATCCATACCTTGTCGCCAAACAAGACCAAGGTGTGTTTATTTTGCGCATCGAAGATACCGATCGTGCTCGTTACGTGGCTGATGCAACCGATTTAATTGAAGACACTCTCAAATGGCTTGGCATGGAATGGGACGAAGGTCCAATCGTAGGCGGTCCCTATGCACCGTATTTCCAAACCGAACGTCAAGCCAGTTATCTACGCTGGGCTCAAGAACTAATCGCAAAAGGTCGTGCTTACGCCGACGATACCACTGCCGAAAAAATCCAAGAATACCGCGATCAATGTACTAAGGCAAAAGTTCCGTATCTCTATCGCAACTTCCGCCCCGAGAACCCACCCACCTGGAAACCAGGTCTGCCGATTCGCTTCAAAGCCGATCCTAAGCCACGCAAATGGCACGATGAAGTCAT
>CAZUNS010000050.1:0-4615 GCA_964621655.1 uncultured Candidatus Saccharibacteria bacterium
AGAGTGAACCAGTCTTAATTTGACCAGTACCAAGACCCACCGCGAGATGCGCAATCGAAGTATCCTCGGTTTCGCCCGAGCGATGCGACATCACCGTGCGGTAGCCAGCATCCTTGGCCATCTTGACGGCGGCAATCGTCTCGGTAAGAGTACCAATCTGGTTTGGTTTAATCAAGACGGCGTTGCCGGCGTGCTCATTGATACCGTATTCGATTAGCTTAACATTAGTAACAAACAAATCATCGCCAACTAGTTGAATACGATTGCCTAGACGCTCGGTTAGGGCCTTCCAGCCTTCCCAATCGTGTTGATCTAGGCCATCTTCGATACTAACTACTGGATAATTCTCGATAATCCAAGCATACCAGTCAATCATATCGGTAGAAGTCTTCCAAGAGCCATCAGTGCGCAGCTCATAATGATCATTATTCCAGAATTCAGAGCTAGCCACGTCAAGACCCATTACGACATCTTTGCCCGGCTGATAACCCGCCGCGGTAATTGCGGCTTTGATACATTCTAGCGGCTCGTTATTACCTTCGCGTACCTTCGGGCCATAGCCACCTTCGTCGCCCACGGTGACGGGATAGCCACGATCTTTGAGAATGCGTTTCAGAGCGTGAAAAACTTCAGCACCCATGCGCACAGCTTCACTAATCGAACCAGCACTACGCGGGATAATCATATATTCCTGAAAATCAGTCGCCCAGTCGGCGTGCGCGCCGCCGTTCATAACGTTCATCATCGGCAGTGGCAAGCACATATCCCGAGAAGTACCAGCGATAGTAGCAATATACTGATAAAACGGTAAGTTCTTAGCCTTAGCGGCAGCTTTAGCAGTCGCAAGTGAAACGGCCAAGATAGCGTTAGCGCCAAGTTTGCTCTTATTTTCGGTACCGTCTAGCTCAAGCATAAGCTGATCAACTTGAGCTTGGTCGGCAGAATTACCAACCAGAACGTCATGAATTTCGTGATTGACGTTCCAGACGGCCTTAGCGACACTCTTGCCGTTAAAATATTTTGGGTCGCCATCGCGTAGCTCAAGCGCTTCGCCGTCTCCGGTAGATGCACCAGATGGCACAATGGCGCGCGCAGCGTGGCCAGAATTTAAGAAGACATCCGCCTCCACAGTCGGATTGCCACGGCTGTCGAGAACCTGCCGGGCTTTAATATCTTTAATTACAAAATTATCCATAAGAATATTATAGCATAAAAGTTCTTACATTTTTTATTTTTATGGTAAAATGGAAATATCTGGACTAAGTTGTTATATTTTATGTGCGGTAAGTGTCCAGGACGACTAAGTTGAAAAACATAAGGAGAGTTATGGATAAAAATCCCGAGATGCAGGGAAGAAATACACCGACACCAAATACGCAACCGTCCAATGTTGGGCCCAGCGTTCCTAACGTGCCGGCAGACGTAGCCAACCATGACGCTCCTACTTCTACTCCAGCTTCATCACCGTTGCCGTTTCCCCCGGTTGCGGCGGCTACGGATATGCCAAGTGGATCAGTAGTAATGGCGGCAGACGCACCAAAAAAGAAAAAAACTGGTCTACTAGTGGGGATTATCGTCGCTGTACTTTTGTTGTTGGTGGGGGGTGGAGTGTTACTATGGTATGCACTCTTTTATAATAATCCAGAAAACGTTGCCTTTGACGCGATTAATGGGTTTCTCCACGAAAAGAACATCTCTGTGTCCGGCTCGGCTTGGGTCGAAGTGCCCAGCGAAGATATCCGAGTCGATATCTCACTGAAAAATGCCATCAACCAAGCATCAGGTATGTCTGACCTGTCGATCAAACTAGGGGAAATGCAGGACGAATATCACCCCAGTCAAGGAACTACCTTCGAGATTGATGCTGGCGCTATAGGTTTGTCTGACGGAAAATTTTATGCCCGATTTGGCAACATCATGAATTCTGTCGATCAACTCATGGACAATAACGGTATTACTTTTGATGATCTTGGGCAATTCGGACAGATGCTTTATCAGCTCGGTGAGACGATTGATGAGCAATGGTGGGAGATTTCCATTTTGGATATTATCGACCGTTTGACCGATGAAATTGATGACGAAGATACTCTTGCGCAGGTCGAAAACACCCGTAATCTGTATCGCTGCATGGTAGACGTTGTAAGCCAAAATCACTCCAATGAAATCGCAAAACTTTATCAAGCAAATCGTTTTCTAGTCGTAAAGAAAGTAACAGAGAGTATTGACGGTGATAAGAAGCCCGCTAGCGGCAATAGTTTATATGAACTGAGTTTTGATTACGAAAAACTGGCAAATTTCCTAAATGCCTTGCCAAAGACAGATCTTGCTAATCAAGCCTATGTATGTATAAATAACTATCAAGCAGAAGTCTACAGCGATAGTGGACACGTACCAGAAAAAATTGATGCTAGTAAGTTTGAGCAAATTAAGGCTGAAGATCTAGAAGAAGCGTTGGATAACAGGGCAAATCAATACTATCTTGAAATTTCTAACTGGCAACATCAAATCAAGAGTATCTTCATCCTAAACTTAACAAGCGATACGGTTAGTGGGGCAGATCTGTACTTTGACTATACGCCCGTGGCAATATCAGCTCCAAATGATGTGCGCCCGATTACGGACTTGTACGATGAAGCGATGGAGATTATTGAAGAATCTTTGAATGTTGATCTGGATTGGAGCCTAGATTTGGACTTTGGCGATGATTACGATGACGATTATGGTTACGTAAACGTAGGTACTTATTATCTTGGCGATGATATTACTTGTGATGTCTATGACTATAACGATGATGACGAAACCTTTAATTGTTTGAGATTTGTTGAGCCTGAAAGTTGGGCAGAAGAAGTGTAAAAGAGGAGAGAATATGGGCTTTTTCTCAAAAACCGTAAATGCTACAAAAGCAAAAGTAAAGGCTGCAGCGCAGGCGGTGCGTACGACTGGCGTTGAAGAAAAACCTGAGCCTGCCCAGGAAGATTTACCAGTGCGACGCAGTGGCGACACAATCTTGGCTCTTGATATTGGCACAGAATTTGTCAAGGCTTTGGTGGCGAAGCCCAAAAAAGAAGGCGGATTAGATATTATTGGCGTCGGTAAAGCACATCAAGATGGCAACAATATGTATGCGGGAGCGATTGCGGATATTCCAGCGGTAGTTGATGTTTGTGAACGAGCATTAAGCCAAGCCGAAAAGATGGCTGGCGTCACAAGTAAAACCGTGGTGGTAGGTATCGCTGGAGAGCTAATTAAAGGTAATACTTCGACGGTACGCTATCGACGCAAGAATGGTAATAAACCATTGACTGAACAAGAGATGACGCTCATCATCAAGCGGGTACAAGAACGTTCGGGCGAACAGGCGCGTAAAGAAATTGCCGATGAGACTAATAATCCCAATGTCGAAGTACGGTTGATTAACTCGGCGATTGTTTCGATCACGATTGACGGTTATAAAATTTCTAATCCAATTGGGTTCAAGGGCACAGATGTAGTAATTCAATTCTATACGGCGTTTGCGCCACTTGTACATATTTCGGCTATCGAAAAAGTTTGTGCGGAGTTATCGCTGGATTTGTTAGCGGTAGCGGTAGAACCTTTTGCCGTGTGTCGAGCTTGTTTGGGCGACGAACTAGACGGGAATTTTTCGGCTATCGTCATGGATATTGGTGGCGGTACGACTGATATCGCGGTGATTGATGATGGTGGCGTAGAAGGCACTAAGATGTTTGGGATTGGCGGGCGAAGCTTTACTCATCAAATTGCCGAAGCTTTGAATGTGGACTTTGAGACGCCCGAGCGATACAAGCTTAGTATTAATAATCCGACCAAAGTCACAGCCGACCTACGCGACAAGATGATGCTAGCGATTCAGCGCAACTTGGCGGTTTGGCTGTCGGGTGTGCAAATTACTCTCGAAGATTTTACATTGAGCGAGATGCTGCCAAATAAGATTCTACTTTGTGGTGGTGGGGCAGGTTTGGGCGAATTGCAGGATGTCTTAAGTACGACGGATTGGTTTAAGGAGCTTCCTTTCGCGCGACGCCCAGTCGTTCACTTAGTAAACTCAGCGGATATTCCTGGTATTGAAAATCGAACTAGTACCGTGCTAGATCATTCTTATGTGACAGCACTGGGTCTACTGAGAGTAGCGTTGGATACCCTGGTGGGCGCGCCAGATGATGGTGGCGTGCGGGGAAAGTTGGCCAAATTACTGCAAAATTAAAAGATAAAATGTTGTAAAAATTACAACATTTTATCAGGTTACCTATCGCTTTAATAAAAATAGGGTTTTTGATCTCAAATCTTCGGAATTTCGATAAACTCCCCAGGTTGTAATTGATTAAGTTGATAAGCTCCAAATTGAATACGATGCAACTTTACTACGGTATAGCCAAGTGCGCCAAAAGTCCGTCGGATTTGACGATTGCGGCCTTCATGCAAGGTAACTTGCCAAGTCTTGCGATCATCCGATAGTTTAGTAAGTCCCATTCTAGAAATGCCATCGCCGAGCTGAATGCCAAAATCAGAAATTTCTTGTTGATGAAGTGGTGCGAGCGCCTGATCGAGCGTAACTTCGTACAGCTTGGTTTTAACGAACTTAGGGTGAGTCATCTGA
>CAZUNS010000050.1:4625-5780 GCA_964621655.1 uncultured Candidatus Saccharibacteria bacterium
TCATTAGTTAAGAGAATTAAGCCCGACGAATCCTTATCGAGCCGACCAACAGTCTTGAGCGATTGATATTTGGCTGGCAAAAGTTCATAAATGGTAGGAGTGTCGCCCTGGCGTTTGCGCGAACAAACATAACCAGCCGGTTTATTTAAACCAAGATAGATATAAGCAGTCGTATGCGAAACAGGTTGACCTTGACAAATTATCTCGTCGGTTGGTAGGATACGATTACCGAGTACAGCGGGATGCTGATTAACCAAAACTTGCCCACCGGCAATCAAATCGTCAGCCTGTCGGCGCGAAATCCCGAGTTGCTCGGCCAGAAATTTGTTGAGACGAATAGCTCCGTTCATAATAATAATTATAACATATCAGGCAACCAGTCAAAATCTCAATAGTACATTCAGCCAGCGTTTGGCGCAGAAGCATCTTGCACAGCTGGTGCTACGGGCACTACGGGTTGTGTTGGTGTCGTAGCTGGCGCCGCCGTTGGTGTAGTGGGCGTTGGAACTGTTGGTGTATTTGGCGCTGAAACAGGAGAAGCTGAGACTGTCGGAGCAGCGGGTGCTGAGACAATAGGGACCGAAGGAGTTGAAGGAGTTGAAGGAGTTGAAGCTATCGGTGCAGTTGGCGCTGGCACGACAGGCGCAGCAGGAGCGGCAGGCATAGTGGTAGTAGGCGCGGAAGTAGAAGGCGCCGGACTGGCAGGCGTAGCTACCGTAGTAGCAATCACTCCAGCAGCATCGCGATCACCTAGGACCTCATGCACCACATTAATTACATCCTCAATCCCAACCTGGGACTTTACGAGATAACGATCGGCCCCTAAATTCTCACCGCGTACGCGTTGATCATCGGATGAAAGCGCCGTCATCATAATAACTTTGATATTCTGAGTTTCGGGAGTGGAGCGCAGAATATCTAGCATGTCGAATCCAGAAATCTTTGGCATCATTACATCAGAAATAATTAAATCGGGGCGTTCCTTAACGGCTACCGCCAAAGCTTCTTCGCCGTCACGGGCGGAAATTACTGCATAGCCTTCGGCGGTGAGACGAATACTATAAATTTCGCGTAAACTGTCATCATCTTCGACGATCATTACTTTGCTCATAAGTTCTCCTTATTGATTAATGGTTGGTGTGGTGTTGGGCGCGG
>CAZUNS010000051.1:0-5509 GCA_964621655.1 uncultured Candidatus Saccharibacteria bacterium
TGAAGACACTGGATTGCTTGCTGGTATAAGTACCGCCATCAATATTAAGTACGATGCCACCTGCATACGGTGGGGTGTTTTCTTCAATCTGGAAGACTGCGCCCGTAGCGTCAATACCATCATTATTAATACTTGGAATCTTAGCTGCGCCGTCAATCGTAATTGTCGTACCAGCGAAATTTAGTGTGCCCGACTTAATCCCTACGGCAGACTTACCAGTCAAAGTAGCTTTGCCGATATTCCAAGTCGCTTTGCCGGCCGCGTAGATTGGGAGAGAGCTTGCCGCACCGCCATCAGCGGTCAAAATTGCAGCACCATCAGCAATATTTACGACTGGAAAGCCTTTTTCACCAATTAGACCATTCACGGAAATGCCGTAATTGCCGATAATCTTGCCCTTGAAAGTCACATTTACACCGTAGCAAGCACCTTGATTAGCCAAGATGCCAATACCGTAGCTATTAGTACCAGATTTCAAGGTAACGTCTTTTTCGATCACGACGTTGGTATAGTCAGTCTTGCTCTCGTCACGCGAACCATAAATCGAAAGCGCATTCATCGTCGAGATGATCGAACCTCGACCCCGAATAGTAAGATGCCCGCTCCAAACGCTAATACCGTCTTGGCCCGTAGCTGCGGTGATATTATGTCCATTTAGATCAATAATGACATCGCGGTTAGCAATGGCTGCACTTGTCAAGGTAAGATCTTCATTCAAAGTAACGACAGCTTCGGTGCCATAACGAATGTCATAGATAAATTGCTCGGCCGGAGTTTTTTCTGTTTCTGCCGCAGTAGTCTCGACTTGTAAAGCAATATTGCCTGAGCCAGCGGCGGTCTCCGCATAAGCTATTGTGTTGCTAGTTAACGCTGCAACTGGCGTAAATACACCTAACATAAACGCTAGCGCCAAAACGGCGAGAACCTGTGTTCGTTTCATGTTTTTATGTCCCTTCTTTAATTACCCCTAGTATAACAAATCTTTTATGCTTAAACAAGAGACTTTTTGCGGAAAATTAGTAGGAGTTTTCCACAGGGCGTCGTGGTAACTATGCGCCGACTCGGTCTTTGGAATTTTTGCGGGCAGCGTTGTTTTCTACATATTCAATAATCTTAGCTGCGACGTTTCGGCCAGTAATCTTCTCGATACCAAACCCTGGCGAAGCGTTCACTTCGAGCACCAACGGGCCACGGCTGGAGCGCATCAAATCTACACCAGCTACATGCAGGCCCATCGCCTTGGCCGCCTGAATAGCAATGCGTTTTTCCTCAGTAGTGAGCTTGATGCTAGTACCTTCCCCACCTTTGTGCAAGTTGCTACGAAAATCATCATCTAGCGATTGACGTTGCATACTAGCCACCACGCGTGAACCAACGACAAAAGCGCGAATGTCCGTACCCGCCGATTCCTTAACATATTCTTGTAAAAGAATATTAGTGCCGTCTTCATTATAAAGATAGAAAGCCTGCAAAGCAGATTTAGCTGCCTTCTTGGTCTCGGCCAAGACTACACCATTGCCATGCGTACCGCTAGCTAGCTTGATAATTACTGGTAAACCAATCTGCTCGAGCAGATCGTCAATATCGGCCGTGTTGCGCGAAACTAAAGTCTTGGGAGTGTCAATACTAGCTTTGGTCAAAATTTGTTGCGAACGCAATTTGTCGCGCGCGCGGGTAATCGCAATCGAGCTCGACATCGTCCAAGCCCCCTGCATCTCAAACTGGCGCACCACAGCGCAACCATACCGAGTCATATTATTAGAAATCCGCGGGATAATCGCATCGAAACACGGCAAGATCTTGCCTTTGTAATGCACACCCGGATGCTTCTCGTCCAGAGATAGGTAACAATTCTTATACTTGACCACCTTAACTTTGTGACCACGTTTCTCAGCTTCTTCTACCAGACGCTTAGTTGAATAATTGGCATTGCCATTGGACAAAATTGCGATTCTCATGCAGTAATTATACTATAGCTACATTGACAGGTCAACTAGCTAATGATATAATTAGCTTATGGAAAAAATTTTGATTATAGCGAATACACCAGAACGTTTTACTGATTTAGCAAAGAGTTTAACCGATGACCGAACCGAAGTAGAGACCGTACGCTATAACGAATTAGCTTTTTTGATAGACGGGACAGAAACTAAGATTTTCTGTTATCCAGATGGCGCAGATTTAAAAGATTTTGAGAAGATCTTAGTGCTTTCGACGCCAAACGATCTTCAACAGAATCATATCTTTAGTGCCATTGCCTGCTATTGTCGTAAATATAACATTGAGATAATGGATGATACCTTCCCGTACAGCAATGGGAAGTTATTTGCAATGTGGAAATTCTGGGAAGATGGCGTAGTAGTGCCAAAAACAGCCTTCGGTCCAGTGGATTTTTTGATTGAAACTCTATCGAAATTCGGCGGGATCGGCGTGCTTAAATCGATTGTCGGGACCAAGGGTCGAGATAACTATCTCGTCAAGTCAGGCAAAGAAATTCGCGAAATTATAACCGCCAATCCTGACGTGGAGTTCATTCTCCAAAATTTCATTCCGAATGATGGCGACTACCGAATTATCCTAACTAACTTTGTTCCAAAATTAGCAATTTATCGCTCTGCAAACGGAAAAGATTTTCGGAATAATACGTCATTGGGTGGCGAAGCTAGTTTGGTTCCACTTGAGAACTTAGATCCCGAAATACTCGAACTTGCAGTCGCAGCCACACGCTCTCTCAATATCAAAATTGCCGGTGCAGATATCTTACAAGACAAAGACACCGGCACATACAGCGTGCTCGAAGTTAACCGCACTCCACAACTAGCCTCGGGTGCTTTTGTAGAAGCTAAAACCGCCGTATTGAAGGAATTAGTAAACTCATCTCGCGATTAGCCATACGAGCATTTTGCGGCTCTGCGCCTATGCTTTGGCAATGGCTTCGTCGAGCCCACTCATAATAAATAGTACATTGGTATGCTCGGCGCCGTTTAGAGTGTGGCGAGCCTTCGGTCTGCGCCGATCAATTATATATGGATGCGTAGCCAGAATTTCTTGACATTCTGTTGCAATTTGCTGACGTAGCTCTGGATAATCTACCCCCACCATATTAGCACAGACCAAAAATTCAATTCGTACATCGAGAGTTAGGCTATCGAAATTCTGACCAATGATCTCCGCAGCTCGATCAAGCAACTGGCGTGACAACTCGATTTCCGTTACTGGACGGGTATAAAAGTCTGAATCGCAGAGAATAATATGCGTATAAAGATAGATCAGTAGTAAAGCGTCGGCTTTTTGGGTGTCAAATTTTAGCACTTTCTGCGCCAAATCAGCTATTACATTATGCCCACGTGGAAACAAGATTTCGGTGAGGCAGATAACGTTGACTGCCCAGGTCGAGAGCGTTTGAATCGCTTCATCATCCGACAGAAGTGCATCCGCCAAGGTGTACAGGTCTGACTTTGGCACTAGTTCAATAAAATGCGCTCTTAGGTCAACGCCATACTCATTGAGAAGGTGGTTTACCCGAAACAACGCCGCTTCAATACCATATAATTTTGGATATTTTTCAAAAAAGGGCTTGCGCAGTGCAAATTGCACCACTTGCGAATAGCCATTGTCCGCCAAAAGGGCGGCGAGATCCTGACTGGGCATATAACTCGCAAAATATTCCCGGAAATCATCACATTTAAAATAATTCTTGATTCGTGTGGCGAAATGGAACTTTTTATCTTGATTTAGCTCATTAAAGTGCTGATAATAGTATTCCCTAACCGTCATTCTTGCTTTCCATGTATTTACGATGAAACGATTGCGGATCTTGCGCCAATTCTGCATTTAAGGTATCGTTGTCGAAGGTGGACGGACGAGATATTGCTACCTTAGACACATCTACCAAAAACTTATTTTGTAAAGTTTTACGACCGATTAAAACTGGGAAACGATTACGACTACGATTCGCCAAAGTAAACTTGGCTCGGATTTTACGATTTTTAATCTTCACGGGTAAGACCGCATGGTAACGAATAGATACATCACCGGTAGAATTGCGGACTTGGCGCACACTATATTCCCTAGTGCGGATTTTCTCACCCGTATAAAGCGGATGTCGGGGAGCAAAAAGCTCAAACTCCAGCCAGCCTTCGGCATCTACCACAATCTTGCTTGCCCAAAGCGATGAAGAATCTGCACCTGTATCGACTTTGGCCGGGATTTTCTTAATTCCGGCAATCGTCACAAAAACATTATTACCAATAATTGTCAAATCTTTTTGCTTTTGCGCACTAGATGTATCCATATTCTCTTTCCATTATAGCACACTTCTTTGATTTTGTCAATACTGAGAGACGTTTTCTAATTCCAAAAACCGTGCTTTTTATTCTTAGGGTTGCGGAACTCTTCTAGTAATTCCTTTTGGCGTTTGCTAAGATTCTTCGGGGTTTCGACGATAATTGTTACGATATGCGGGCCGCGATCACCATCGCTACGCATTAGCGGTACCCCGTGCCCAGAGAGCTTAAACGGTGTGCCTGACTGCGTGCCGGCTGGAACTTTCATTCGCACATTGCCATCTACCGTCTCGACATCAACTTCGGTACCTAGCGCTGCGTCTACCATCGAGACTGTCTTCTCGGACAGAATAATACTGCCTTCGCGCGTGAGATGCTTGTGCGGCTTCACCCGGACAAAGACGTATAAATCGCCTTTGGTGCCACCCTTCGGGGCTGCACCGCCTTTGCCGGTCAGGCGAATCGACATACCATCATCAATCCCGGCCGGAATCTTAACCTTGAGATCTTTGCCATCGGCCGAAACAATCTTTGTCGCGCCAAAAACGGCTTCTTCAAAGCTCAAAACTACGGTAGTCCGATAATCTGCACCCCGAGTCGCACGACGTTGCCCCCCGCCAAACCCGAAAATCGACCCCAAAATATCATCTAGGCCACCGCCGGTGAAGTCAAAATTAAAACTTTGCCCATTAAAGTTGTAGGAGCCGCCCGCAAACGGATTACCGCTCGTTCCAGCGCCACCCCCTACGCCAGCATGACCAAATTGATCATAACGCGCCCGTTTCTGCTTGTCGGAAAGCACTTCGTGAGCTTCGGAAATCTCCTTAAACTTAGCTTCGGCTTCTTTGTTGCCCGGATTTTTGTCGGGATGATACTTAATTGCTAACTTACGATAAGCCTTTTTAATCTCATCATCGGATGCGTTCTTGCTAACGCCTAAAATCTCATAATAATCTTGTTTTGCCATAAAATCAATACCTCTAGGAGTAGCAATATATTGACATGGCTAATAAAATTTGCTAGAATAGGATTGTTAAAGTTTGTTTTTACCGTTTCTTCTCAGAGGCGGTAATTTCAATTTCGAAGAATGTCTTATTTAAAAGTCTAAATCTCAAAATCATAAACTTTACTCTCCTTTCTCCCAATATATTAAAAGTGCTTGTCGATATATATCACTACTCTAGACTTATTCTAGCACACTACGGGCGAGATTGCTAGCTCGA
>CAZUNS010000052.1:0-5499 GCA_964621655.1 uncultured Candidatus Saccharibacteria bacterium
GAATCTGGTTCTGCCCCCTGCGAAGTGAGCTCCGCCCGAATTCCCATTTTTTTCATAATGTCCCGCAGACGGTTGACCGATTCGTAATTATTTAGATCGGTTCGGCGGGCAAATTTCTCAATCTTGGGGCCCGTGACTACGAATTTATCGTCAATTTTCTCTACTTTCCAAGCCTTCGAGATCTGTTCGGATGTCAGAGTAATCACGGGGAGATCATCTACCGGTGCCGCTGGATCGTTCTCTGAAGGTACTTGGCTCGTGGTGGCTTGCTCTAATTTTGTGGGCTCAGCGCCTGGTACCCGTTCTGCGGTTTTTTTCGTGTTTTCTGTCTTCATCTTAACTAATTCGCGCAATAATTCTTTAATTCCCTGACCAGCTTGCGCCGAAATCGCCAGGACTTTTGCCCCTGGATTTACATCCAAAATACTCTGGCGCTGCATTTCGATAATTTCTGCGTCGACTCCTTCACACTTAGTGAGAGCGACAATTTCTGGACGCGCGCCTAAATTACCATAGCGTTCCAGTTCACCCCGGATAATCTTGTAGGCTTCGCCAGCGTCATCATTATAAACATCGATTAGATGCAGCAACACCGCCGTCCGTTCAACATGGCGCAAGAAATCATGCCCTAGGCCGCGACCATCCGCTGCGCCTTCGATGAGACCAGGAATATCCGCGATTAGGAGATCTTGCCCATCAATCGTAGCTACGCCAAGCTGCGGGGTGAGCGTAGTAAAGGGGTAATTAGCAATCTCGGGCCGCGCATTCGAGACTACACTAAGGAAAGTTGATTTGCCTGCGTTGGGCAAACCCACTAAGCCAACATCGGCAATTAATTTCAGCTCTAGCGTCGCTTCAAAAGCATCACCTGGCTCGCCTACTTCGGCGATCAGCGGGGCTTGGCGAGTAGAAGACTTGAAATGGGCATTACCAAAACCGCCATCGCCACCCTTAGCAATCACTGCTTCTTCCTGATCATGAGTGAGGTCGGCTAGGATTACGTCGTCGCGCTTGACGATCGTACCAATCGGAACTTCGACAATCAAATCCTTGCCCGAACGCCCAGCACTACGCTGACCAGAGCCGTTTTTGCCATCTTCGGCGGTTAGCTCTGGATTGTAGCGAAAATCGAGCAAAGTATTAGTATCCTTGTCGGCCCGAAAAATAATCGAGCCGCCTTTGCCGCCATCGCCACCGTCTGGGCCGCCTTTGGGGATGTAAATCTCATGCCGAAACGACACGGCACCATCGCCGCCCTTGCCAGCTTGTAATTTTACTTTTGCAGTATCTACGAACATATTATCTCTGCCTAATGTATATACGTAAAGTTGCCTACTACGTTGGCCGGAATGGTTGATTCGGTAATCACATTGATACGATAGCCGTAATTCATCTCCCGCACCACCAACGAACCGTCTTCTAATACTTTCAATACAACACCAACGTGGCCATACCAACCAGCCGTGGTCTGGAAGACTGCGCCGACTTCTGGAGTATTATCTACCCGCATACCAAGGGCACGAGCATTGACAGCCCAGTATTTCGCGTCTCCGGTCAGAGCACTCGGCAGTGGGCCAAGGCTATATGGATTAGTGGCGCGCCACCACCACGCATAGTAGGTACATTGACCCCAAGCCATGCGGTTGTCATAGCCGTAAACTACATTCTCGTAGACCACGCGCATATCTTGGCGATCGGATGTCGAGCCGTAGTAAGAATAGGTATAGACCGGCACATATTCTGGACGCTCCGTGAGTGGCAACGAACCACCTGGCAAGACAATCATCATGCCATCAACTAGGCCCGATTCCTCGAGATTGTTATAAGAAACGATGCGATCGGCCTGTGAATTATAGCGCGAAGCGAGAATCTCTGGGGTATCGCCAGATTTGACGGTATAGACGATACCGGTAGTCTTTGGAATAGACAGAGCCTGGCCCACCGAAACATCGGTAGTCTTCATGTTATTTGACCAGCGCACGAGATCCGTAGTGAGCTGCGTGCGATATTCTAGGTTGAGTTTTGCAATGATGCTGTCCAGCGTTTCGCCTTCCGAGACAATGTAGGTCTCAATTCCTGGCGAATAGCTGACCGCTACATAACCTGGTTTTTCGATCTTATCGGTACTGGTTTGGCTAATTTCCTTCAAAACCGATGCTGCCACGTAGTTGCTAGATACGGAATCGGTACTAGCTAAGCTAAAAGAACTTGATAGGCTAGCCACCACATAAAGTTCCGAGAGCTGGTCGGCCGATACACTGTTGCTGGCGGCCATTGCACTCATGTTGATGCTACCCGCACCCATGGCGTCTTTGTTCTCAGAGCCAAATTTAGCCACAGCCAACACCGCTACGGCGGCTACCAGATATGGAATTGCCCGGCCGAGCTTGTGAAAAAATCCTGATTTTTTTGAATTTGCCTTCATAATTAATACCCACTCTTTAGCAAATACGATATTTTTATGGTTTTTCTATACTAAATCGAGTTTTTGCTCTCATTAGCTCAAGATACCGAAAATTATCGCAACTTACTCGCATTTTTTGCAAAACACTCCCTACAACTCTCTAGAGTGCCACTTGGCACAACTCTTTACAATATTCAGCGATTTTCTGAATATGCTCATCATAGGTAATACTATAATACATCACACCATCGTCTCCTGTCAAGAAGTAAGCATAATCTGCGACCGATACATCAGGATTTGCGACTGCGTTGAGCGCTTCCAAGCCAGGATTTGAGATCGGGCCATAGGGTAATCCTGTTACTAGCCGAGTATTATAAGGAGATTCTAGATTGATGACGACATCATTACCATCGATGACTTCTCCATTGGCGCGAGCCAAATCGGCAGCGTATTTTGCCGTTACATCACTGCCCAAGAAACCTTCGGCAGCACCGCCAAGACGGTTGTAGAAAATTTGCGCTACTTTGGCGTAATCTGTGGCATTATTAGCTTCTTTTTGTACGATTGACGCCAAGGTAATTCCCTGATAGAGATTTAGCTCATGCTCCGCAAACTTAGCTGGTAAATCGTGTTCTTTAAGCACCTTGGCCATTTCTTTCAGAGTGGTCTCGATGATGGTATTGACTGTATCATCCTTATAGAATTCATACGTTTCGCCATAGATATAACCTTCGAGCGGATTAGTTGTGTCTTCGGGACGCCCTTCAAAAATCCAGTTGTACTCAGCATCGTCATACTTGGCCGCAAAAGCTTCAGCAACGTCGGTTTCGGAATAGCCAATCTGAACCAACTTTTTCTGAATATCGAAGAGATTTTCTCCTGGTAAGATAGTTAAGCTGAAAACATTGTCACGCCCGCCCTTGATAAGAATATCGGCAATTTGCTCGACCGACATGGTTTTGGTAAGGCTATATTCGCCAGGCTTGAGTGATTTGCCGTTGGAATTTAGACGTACATAAATCTGAAATACCAAGGCATCTTTGATTAAATTAGCACTTTTGAGATTAGCGGCGATTTCTCCTACGCTGGCGCCCGAAGCTACGGCAAATTGCGTAGTCTCGCACTCCAAGGAGTCAACCGTAGTACTAGTATCGCCACAATCCAAGTCTACCCCGGCTACCGAGCGCAAATTATAACGATAATAACCATAAACCGCTGCTGCGGCCACCCCAATCAGCACTACTAGTGCGATCAAAACTGTCACTAAGCGATTAGACTTGTGCGCTTTGACACTCTTGCGCTTGGCGGCCGATGCGCGCGTAGTAGGCTTACCGGTGCGCTGCTCTAAGAAATCCTGCAGAATAATCGCAGCCGCTTCGGAGTCGATATCGCCCTTTTTGTAGCCCTTTTTGCGATTTTTGAGCCGTTTCTCAGCTTCTACTGATGTCAAAGATTCATCTTGGAAACAAACTTTGGCTCCTGGAATCTCGCGTTTTAGCTGCAAAGCGAATTTTCGCACATATTTGCTCTGCTCAGTCTCTTCTCCCTTGGAATTGCGTGGCAGACCAATCACAAAGCTATTGATATCCCAGGCTCGCGCCAACGAAGCGATTTTCTTAAATTCGGTCCCGTCTACTTCTACGGCGCTATACGGAATTGCGATGCGCACCGACGAATCCGCCTTGGCTACCCCAATTCGCTTGCTACCTACATCTAGAGCAATCAGCTTCATTGCCGATCCTCCACTTCCATCTCGATAGTAATACGGCTAGGATCATCTGGCACTGACCAGACCCAGAAATAAGAAGTGCTAATATTCACCGAACTAACGCCATTGATTGAGCGCAAAATTGACTGCACTTGACCGGTTTTCTTGCCCTTTACCTTCTCTAGGATGTCTTCTTCGGTCACGGTGGGGCCAGTTTCGACCGTGGTTTTGAGACGGGCTTCGTTCTCGATCCCGCTAAACCGTTCAATATAAGGTGAACCGATCGAATAGATCTTCTGGTCGTCACCTAAGCTCATTTTAAGCTTGACATATTCTTCGATACTAGACTTACTGAGAGCGTAAATCGAATAGGTGATTTTTACTTCGGCGGTAGGCTTATCGCCATCTTTAACTTCTTCGCCCTTTTCGGGGGAAGTTTTGACTTCTACGACTTCACCCTTATAACTTGACTCAATCGCGACTAAATCGGCGCTCAAATCGGCCAAAACGTCTTCTTTCCCTTCTAGAGTGTGTTCAGCTAGCTGAGTTTCTTTGACCTTATTAATGTCTTCATCGCTAATTACTTTGACCATCTTGGTAGTACCACCGGCGATGGGCGAGCCATTCGAGACCGTACCACCTTGATAAGCATCCCAGCGGTTGCTAGCTGCGATATCGTATTCGTCGCCAGCTTGCTCCGCCTCTACGTTGACAAGCACGCTAAAAGTACAACTTCGACGGAGAGCACTCACATCACCAGAGATCGTGATTGGATTGTTATCACAAGGGATCGTCGCAGCACCTCCGTCCCACATCTTGGACTTGCTTTCGGTAGCGACGTAAGTTAGGCCATTCGCCAAATTTGTGAATTTTGCGCCTTCGGGTACTGAAAGCTCGTAACCTTCTCCTAGAACATCCGATGGGCGGAAGCTTACACTAACTGTGAGCTTACCAGAAGCTTTTTCACCCCGATCTTCTTCGCCTGAAGCCGAAATGTCGGTCTTGTAGGTGTTTTCGATTGAGATTTGTTCGGCATAAAACACGCCTTCTTCAAGATTTTGGGCGTTTTCATCGGTAGTGAAGCGAATTGGCTCAGAGAAGTTATTAGGCGTACTACTGATAGCGACAGTGATCTTGACGGCAGGGGCGAATACGAAGGCCCAAATTAAAGCAACAATTAATACAGCGACGGCGGCAGCACCGATCACGATTAATTTACGATATTTTTGAATAAAGGAAGTGGCATTTTCGGCGTTTTTGGCCTTTTTCTTTTTGGCTTTTGCGTCCTGAGCCTTTTTAGAAGCGTTTTCAAGGCCTTCTTCGGTTAAGTCGAGTGTTACCGCACTTTTAGCATTAGCGGTCTCAGAAGCCGAATTTGGGGCCTTAG